>JALYMS010000167.1 GCA_030773535.1 Actinomycetota bacterium
GCCGGTCGGGATGGTCGCGGCGCAGCACGCGGGAGATCTGCTGCGGGCTCCACCGCCTGATCAGTCCAGCCTGCACCAGCTCCCGCAGCTCGGGGTGCACCGCCAGCTTGCCCGGCTTGGGGGCGGCGCGCCTGGACCTCGGCCTTGGCCTGGGCCGGGCCGATAGCGCAGCAGCGGCGGCCGGCCGGGCCCGACCATGGCGGTAGCGGACCGGGTCTGCGCCGTGGCCTCTCCGCCGGGGACCGGCGCCGAGGAGTCTGCAGTAGCCGGTTGCGGCGCAACTCCCGAGACACCGTCGACCGATGCCGGCCCAACTCACGGGCGATCTCGGCCTGAGACCAGCCCTCCGCCCAGCACAGATCGATCGTCTCCCGCTCGGCCAATGACAGGTAGCGGCCGGTCGGCTCGGCCAGGCCCAACGGAGGCATGCCGCCAGCCTCGCAGAACCATCTCTCCCCGGTGTTCGCCGAGACGCCCAGCTCTTGCGCCGCAGCACGGATCTGCCACCCCCGCCCGATCAGCCGCCAGAAGGCTCGCTCGGCCCCCCGGAAGATCTCTCGACGACCCACCACAACCACCTCGCAACATCGAGGCGTTGCAACGACCCCTGAAGCCGCGCTCCTGCAGAACTCCCAGAGCGACGACAACGCCCCCAAGGCGAACTCAGGCGACGACGGAACCGCGCAGCACCATCCGCGTCGGGCGGGCCAGCACGTCGAGATCGGCGCGGGGGTCGGTGTCGTAGACGACGACGTCGGTCGGGGCGCCCTCCTCGATGCAGGGCAGGCCGAGCCAGGCGCGGGCGGCCCAGGACGCTGCTGCCAGAGCCGCCTCGGCCGGAAGGCCGGCCGCGTGCAGCGCCCGGACCTCGTCGGCGATCACTCCGTGCGGGATGCCGCCGCCGGCGTCGGTGCCGGCGAACACCGGCACACCGGCCTCGAACGCGGCGCGCACGACGGCCCCGGAGTTCGCGTACAGCCGCCGCATCGTGCTGGCGTAGCTGGGGAACTTCTTCTCGCCGGCCGCCGCGAACCCGGGGAAATTCTCCACGTTGACCAGCGTCGGCACGACGGCGGTCCCGCGACCGGCCATGTCGGCGATGAGCTCCTCGGTGAGGCCGGTGCCGTGCTCGATGCAGTCGATGCCCGCGGAGATCAGGTCGGGCAGGGCGTCGGTGCCGAACGTGTGCGCGGTGACCCTGGCGCCCTCCTCGTGCGCAGCCGCGATCGCCGCCTGCAGCGACTCGTGCGGCCACTCCGGGCCCAGGTCCCCGAGGCCGCGGTCGATCCAGTCACCGACGAGCTTCACCCAGCCGTCGCCGCGGCGGGCCTGCGTCCGGACCTCGGCCACCAGGTCCGGCGGCTCCACCTCCACGGCGAGCCCGGGGATGTAGCGGCGGGGGGCGGCGATGTGCCGACCGGCGCGGATGATCCGGGGCAGGTCCGGGTCGTCGTCCAGCCCCCGGGTGTCCACGGGCGAGCCGCAGTCGCGAAGCGCCAGGACGCCGGCCGCCCGCTCGGTGAGCGCCTGCTCGCGAGCGGCGGCGAGGTCCTCGACGTGCCCGCCGCCCAGGGCGATCCCCACGTGGCAGTGCGCATCGACCAGCCCCGGCACCAGCCAGCCACCGCGGTGAACGGTCTCCGCGCCCGGAACCGGCTCGAACGTGAAGCGCCCGTCCCGGACCCAGACGTCCCGGTGCTCGCCCTCCGGAAGGACGACGCCAGCAAGGTGCAGCGACGCCAACGCCGGGACGCCGCTCACCGGCCGGCCCCAGGGGCGAAGAGCTGCGCCTGAATCCGCCGCGCCACCGCCGGGGCGGGCTCCACGCCGGTGTCGACCTCGAGGTCGTAGTCGATGCCTTGGTGCACCGCCAGAGCCTGGCCGTTCGCCATACCGATCACCCGATCCTCGCGCTGTCGTTCGCGCTCGGCCGCGACCGCCGGGTGGCAGCGCACGCCGATCCAGGCCACCGGCACCCGTGCCAGCGCCGCCCCGCCACCGCTCCTGGCCACGCCGGCCACTGATGAAGCTGTCCTCGATCAGGATGCAGGCGCCGACCTCGGCCATCCGCGCGACCCCGGCCATCCACCAGTCCTCGACCTCGGTGAACGCGGCGCCGACCTTCACCTCGCCGTCCTCGGCGAGAACGAGCCCGCCCTCGGCGAGCATGGAGGCCGGCGCCGCCTCGATCAGGGTGTCGACATCGAGCCGCAGCCAGACGGCGTCCAGCAGGGCCTGCAGCTCGCGGGCCAGCGTCGTCTTGCCGGAACTGGATCCGCCGTTGAGGACGAGAACCCGCGGAGCGGTCCACTGCCCGGGCGGCGCCATTCGAGCTGTGGTGCCAGCCCCTGGACCGCGCCGTCCGGGTGCGCGGGTCACCGGCTCGGCCGCTCGTCCTTGAACTGGTCGAAGTTCAGCTTGGTGAGGTCCGGCAGGCCCTGCCCGGCCAGGCCCGGCGGGAGCGCGGGCATGCCGCCCGGCAGGCCTCCGCCGGGGAAGCCCGCACCCGGCGGCAGCGCGGGAGCCCCCATCGGCCGCCGCGCGGGGCCGCCCTTCCCCTTGCCGCCCTTGCCCTTCTTGCCCTTGCCTCGGGCCGCCTGCTGCTGCATCTGACGTCCCCGCGCCTTCTTCGACATGGGCCCCATGCCTGGCAGCCCCATGCTGCCGGCCATCTGGCTCATCATCTTCTGGGCCTGGGCGAAGCGCTCCAGCAGCTGGTTGACGTCGGTGACGCTGACACCCGAGCCGTTGGCGATCCGGACCCGCCGCGAGGCGTTGATGATCTTCGGGCTGACCCGCTCGGTGGGGGTCATGGACCGGATGATCGCCGCCGTGCGGTCGAGGTCGCGGTCGTCGATCTGCTTGATCTGCTCCTTCATCGCCCCCGCGCCGGGCAGCATGCCCAGCAGGTTGGCGATGGGGCCCATCTTCCGGATGGCCACCATCTGTTCGAGGAAGTCCTCGAGGGTGAAGCCCTCGCGCGAGGCGAGCTTGTTCGCCATCGCCTCGGCCTGGTCGGCGTCGAACGCCTGCTCGGCCTGCTCGATGAGCGTGAGGACGTCGCCCATGCCGAGGATGCGGGAGGCCATCCGCTCGGGATGGAAGACGTCGAAGTCGGTGAGCTTCTCGCCCGTCGAGGCGAACATGATCGGCTGCCCGGTGACGTGCCGGACCGACAGCGCGGCGCCGCCCCGGGCGTCGCCGTCGAGCTTGGTGAGGACGACGCCCGAGAAGCCGACTCCTTCGGCGAAGGCCGTCGCGGTGGTCACGGCGTCCTGGCCGATCATGGCGTCGACCACGAACAGCGTCTCGTCCGGCTGAACCGCGTCGCGGATGGCCGCCGCCTGGGCCATCAACTCCGCGTCGATGCCCAGACGGCCGGCGGTGTCGACGACGACGACGTCGTGCATGGTGCGCCGGGCGTGC
>JALYMS010000168.1 GCA_030773535.1 Actinomycetota bacterium
GGCTCACCACCGTGATGATGTGCCGCTACGCGCTCGGGACGCGGGGATCCAAGTTCGCCTCGCTGCTGCTCGGCGGCACCCAGGTCGGCTGGTACGGCGTGACGGTCGCGACGCTGGCCGGACTCACCATGGGAGCGCTGGGCTGGGAGGGTCGGGGCACCGAGATCGCCCTCATGGTCGCCGGCGGAGCCGTCATGGGAGCGACCGCCTACTGGGGCTACAAGGGCATGTACGCCCTGTCGGTCATCTCCGTGCCGCTGCTGCTGGTGCTCGCCGGGTGGGTGACCTGGCGGTCGCTCCAGGAGGTCGGCGGCTGGTCGGGGCTGACCGCGATCGAGCCCACGTCGTCGATGCCGGTCGCCGTCGCGGTCACCATCATCGTCGGCACCTTCGCCTCCGGCGGTACGCAGGCGCCCAACTGGACCAGCTTCTCGCGGACGCCGAAGGCCGGGTTTGGGCCTGCGTCGTGGCCTTCCTGCTCGGCGAGATGCTGATGCTGGGCTTCGGGGCGATCGGTGCGCTCTCCTTCGGCGAGGGTGACTTCGTCCTCGTCCTCTACCAGCTGGGGCTGGTCGGCTGGGGCCTGGTGTTCCTGGTGGCCAACCTCTGGACCACCAACGACAACACCGCCTACAACTTCGGCGTCGCCGGCGCGGAGATCGCGAACTCGCGATCGAAGAAGCCGTTCGTCATCGGCGGGGTGATCCTCGGGACGCTCCTGGCGATCACCGGGATCTACGACAATCTCATCGACTACCTGGTGTGGCTCGGCATCCTCATCCCGCCGTTGGGCGGCGTGGTCATCGGCGACTTCCTCGCCCGCTGGCGCGGCGGCATGCCGGCGACGTCGACCCTGCCGGGCCTCGAGTGGCGAAACCTCGCCGTCTACGTCGTGGCCGCGCTGGCCGCGTGGGCCAGCAGCGAGGTCGAGTTCTTCATCCCGCCGGTGATCGGGGTAGTGGTCGCGGTGCTCGGCGTGCTCGCGGTGCAGCGGGGTCGCCGTCCGGTTCCGGAGACGCTCCCGGCCGGGGCACGGTAGCCGCCCCGGTACGGCGCCCCGGACCTGACGGGGGCCCGGTCCCGGTCACGTCCAGGGCGCGCCGGTGTCCCGGGCGCACACCGGGCAGGCGTGCTCCTCGCCGCCTTCCGGTGGCCAGTCCCCGTCCACCACGTCCACCTTCGCGCCGCACTCGGCGCGGAACGGGGGCTCCTTGCGGGTGGCCGCCGCAATTACCGCGTGCCGCTCGCCCGATGGCCGGCCGTCGGCGCCCGCGCGGCGCCCGATGACGTAGTCGCTGCTCATGGTGGAGAGATACCACTGGCGCGCGGGTCCCGGCCTGCGGAGTGCTCGGATCGGGTGACGTCCGGGGCGATCAGCAGGGTGGCGGAGCGGCCAGTTCCCGCGTCACGTCCTGGCGCAGCCATACCGGATAGCCGCAGACCTCGGCCACGACGCGGTACCGCTGCTCGACCAGGTCGCGCAGCCGGGACCCGTCATCGATGTCCCAGGCGTCGAAGCCGTTGATCCGGACGATCCACTCCGGTGCCGCGGGTCCGGCCAGCGTCGCGCGCAGCCGATCCTGCTCGGGGTCGAGCGTGCGCATCGCCGCGCTCCACACGTGCGGGTAGGGCGACGACATGTCCGCGGTCTCCAGGACCGACGGCAGGCCGTACACCACGAAGCCCGTATCGCCCGGTGCCTTGGAATCGGCCAGCCACTCCCCGATCCGCTGGGTGTACCAGGCCGACGGGTCGGTCGCGTGGACCACCACCGAGGCCACGGTGCCGACGACGGCGGCGGCCGCGACCATCGCGACGAAGCGCCGCATCCAGGCGCCGGGAGCCGAGGCCGATGGAGCCATCGCCCCGGCGGCGAGGACGGCCGCCGGGGCGAGCTGCAGCAGGTAGGGGGGCCAGTAGGCGCCACCCGAGGCGATGCCGACGATCCCGAACACGAGCAGCGGGGTGATGAGCCTCGCTGCGACCGATTCGCGCCCAGCGCCGCGGCGCGCGGCGACCAGCCAGGTGAACACGACCGGCAGCAGACCGGTGACCGTGCCCAGCACCAGCAGCTGGCCGATCCTGCGGATCGAGTCGTCGGGGCTGGTCGACCAGAGCACGTCGAACGCGACCCCGCGGGAACCGACGAGGTCGTGCCATGCGTCGCCCGGCGCGATCTGAGCTGCCACCAGCCATAGGAGAGACAACGCGCAGGGCAGCAGGGCGCCGAGGAAGGCCGCGACTCCGAACTGGAGAGTGTGCCGGCGCGCCGCACCCGCGCTCCACCACCCGCGGACGACCAGACCGGCGAGGAGGAGCAGACCCTCCACCAGGCTCTGCTTGATCAAGGGAGCGGCCGCGGCGACCGCGCCGGCGGCGGCGGCCAGCAACAGCCGGCGCCGAGGGCTGTCGGCGCGCCAGGCGGAGAGAGCCAGCGCGAGAGCCGCCATCACCAGCGCGGCCCCGAACAGTTCGCCGTCCGCCTGGTCCGCCGCCAGCCCCGGTGAGCACATGATGCCGGCGGCCACCACGGCGGCCCATCGCCCGCCGGGGGGGCCCCCGAGGAGCGTGCCCGCCCGCCAGCCGGCCAGGACGAACACGAGGACGAACGGGATCGCGAGGACGCGGAGGGCCTGATCCCACTCGGTCAGCGACGCGACCTTGAAGATGAGCATGAGCAGTGGCGGGCGGTCGACGAAGTAGTCGCCGTACATGAACTCGCCGCCGGCGTGCCACTGCCGGGCGATGAGCAGGTAGCCGCCCTCGTCGTTGCGCAGGGGCCGCGGCACGTACGACAGACGGGCGAGCACCACGAGCGCACACAGCGGCGCGAGGAACCGGACGGCAGTGCGTCTGGCTGGTTGTGCGGGCGCGACGTCGACGGTCGCGAGCGGGGCCACGCCGCATTGAACCCCGAAGTCGCGTTCCGGGACGAACTCCGACGCGGGCCGTCAGCCGTCGTGGGGGTCGCGCTCGACGACGACGTCGGCCGGGAGCGGTGTCGGCGTCGGCGTCTATGAACCCCGGCAGGAGCAGAATGCGAATCCACGTCCGGACCGGCGGTGCATCCGACGTCGCCGCATCCTGCCGACCGAGCGCACCGGCGCGCCCGGTGGCCGTCGCAACGGCACCCGACCGCATGCCCGGACGGCGCCGGTTCGTGCGCTGGCACGCTGTAGGAAAGGAAGAAGGGTTCCACCATGCTCCCAGGCCGGCTCGCCGTCCCCCTCGTGTCCGTACTCGTCGCCACCGCGCTGCTGGTGAGCGCGTGCGCCTCCGGCCCCGACGTCGTCATCATCGCTCCCACGGCCGGCGAAAGGGTGGACGGCACCATCCGGTTCAATGCCGAGGCGCCTGACGCGGAGCGGGTCGACTTCTACGTGAACGGGGACCGCGTCGCCTCCGACGACAGCGGCCCCGACTTCTCGGAGGAGCTCGACGCCGGAGAGGCGCTCGTCGGGGAGGTCGAACTCGTCGCCCGAGCGGTCAACGACGCCGGGGCGACGCTGTCCGACCCGGTGTCGATCACCATCGGCGACCCGGAGCCCGAGCCGCAGCTTCTGCCGCCGCCCATGATCGACCCTCCCGCGACACCCGTAGCCCCGGTCGGCCTCCCCGAATGCGAGGGACCCGACGCCCACGTCGTGCAGCCCACCGGTCCCGCCCAGTACCGGCCCGACTCGTCAGCCTTCCGTCCGAAGACGGTGATGGACGCATGGGGCGGCGCCTGGACTCGTGAGACCGCCGGCGACTACCCGGTGATCTTCAAGGACGGCGACTACCCGGCCGGCGGCACCGTCTGCTGGCTCGGCGGCAGCATCACCAGCAGCCAGGACATGGCCGCCTCCTGGGAGGACGTCTGGCACCACACCTACGCGTTCTACACCGACCACCCGTACACCACGATCGTCGGGCTGCGCGCCGACAACCAGGGCGACTGCATCGGCATCAAGGAGCCCGGCGACGCCTCGCTGACCCGCATCCACGGCGTCGCGCTCACCGACTGCCACGACGACGTGATCGAGAACGACCTGATGAAGAACGTCGAGGTCGTCGACAGCGTGCTCGAGGGCTACGTCCTGTTCGCGTTCCGCGGCGGCTCCGCGGGCGCCGAGGACGGACGCAACAACACGTTCCGGATCGACCGCGTGATCGGCTGGGCGAAGCCGCAGCAGGCCGTCTACAAGGGCAAGGCGCCCGGCACCGGACCGCTCTTCAAGCGGCCCGAGAACAGCGATCACGGCCGGGAGCCGAAGTTCACCATCACCGACTCGATTTTCCGGGTGGACACGAAGCCCAACCACGGCGACCTGTCGATCCCGCCCGGCCGCCACTCCGGCAACGTCATCGTCTGGACCGGCAAGGGGAAGTACCCGGGGAAGGTGCCGGCCGGGTTCCGGGTGACCACCGACCTGCGCGTCTGGTCGGATGCGCGGGCCGCCTGGATGGCGGCGCACTGATGGCCTCCAGCCGGCGCGGCCATCAGGCGTCGACGTAGCGGTCTCGCTGGACGACAATGCCCCGGGAGCCGGGTCGTAGCCAGCGGGCGGGTCCCCCGACGACACTGCACCGGGTGATGGGCAGCGGAACGAGCAACGCATCGCCGAGCGAGGAGGTGAGCCCGGACGTCGCTTTCTCGGGGGTCTGCTCCTCGTCCTCGCAGCGTGCCTACTCCTGGCCTCTGCCGCGCTCACCTACGCCCTCACGAAGGAGTACGGGTACTCGCCGAACGACGACCCGGTCTACGACCTGTCGCAGGCCGCGACGAATTCCGCCCTGGTAGCGCTGCTGACTGCTGCTCTCGCCGCAGGTGGCCTTGTCCTGGCGACCCGGCTGCGCCGCCGGGCACGAGTGCTGTCGGTGACCGGCGTTTTCGTCGCTGCCTTCGTCGTTCTCGGCCTCAGCATGGTGGTGGGCCAGCAGGCTCTCGACGCCCGTTGCGCCGGGTCCGACCGTCACAGCACCGGCGCCTGCTGAGGCCCGCTGAGTGGCCTTGGCTCGAGGCGCTCACGCGTCGACGTAGCGGTCGCGCTCGACGACGAACTGGCCGGTGGCGGTGTTGGCGTCGATGAACTCCGGCAGGAACGGGATGCGCACCGTCACGGTCACGCAGACCGAGAACTCCTCTCCCGGCGCCAGCGTCGGCGTGTAGCCGCCCGCGTCCGCACAGCCCATGCCGGCGGCCGCGTAGGCGATCCGCACGTCGGTCGCGGCAATCGACTGGTCCTCGACCGCGAGCTGGGCGGCCCGCTCGGCACGGGAGAGGCCGGTGGCGACGTCGGGCGCGGTGCCGATGGCCCGGCCGGCCTCGCGCGCCGCCGCGGTCGAGGCGAACACCCCGCGCTGGACCGCCGAGAACCCGGCCACGATGTAGACCAGCGGTAGGAAAACGACCAGCGCGACGAAGACGAACTCCACGAGCGCCGAGCCGCGCTCGTCGGCGAGCATGCCGAGCCGACGCCGGACCAGATTCACGCGCCCTCCTTCACCGCGCGCCCGGTGGCCTCCAGCGGCAGCAGGTTCCCGAGTGCCGCCAGGAGCGTGGGCACGGTCCCGGTGCACTGCACGACCACGAGCGTCAGGCCGGTGCCGTCTGCCTGCTCGCCCGACGTGCACGCCAGGCCCTCCGCGGTCCGCACCGTCGTCGCCCGGGCGACCACTTCCAGGGTCCGCGCGGCGCCGGAAGCCGAGTCCACGTCGGCGTTCGCAGCGAAGCGGGCACCGGCCTGCGCGCTCGCCGTCACCACGTTGCGCACGTGCACGTAGACCGCCACCTGCAGCACGGCCAGGAGCAGGGTGACGATCAGGATCGAGACCAGCACGAAATCGACGACGGCGCTGCCCCGCTCACCGTCGTCGGTCGGAGCTAGGTCCTGGTCAGCCACCGGTCGTGACGGAGTTGAGCGCCTCGGTCACCGCGGCCACGATCGCGGTCCGGAACGGGACCAGGATGGCGAGCACCAGCGCCGCCGTCATCACCGTGATCATCACCCAGCCCGGGACGTCACCCCGCTCGGGCTCGTCCCCTCGTACCCGGTCCGCCAGGGCAGCCAGTGCGCCGGTCACGAACGCGTATGCGCGCATCGTCGTCATTCCTCCTGTGTCCGTCGCTGCCCTCATCGAGCCAGCGAGACGATTGCGATCAACCCCGGGAACAGGGCGAACAGAACGGTGACCGGCAGCACCAGGAAGACGACGGGAACCACAAGTGCCACGGTCTC
>JALYMS010000169.1 GCA_030773535.1 Actinomycetota bacterium
AGAGGCCGACGGCGAACTCGCAGATGTCGATCATCTCCTGGACCTCGCCCAGCGCCTCCGAGCGGATCTTGCCGACCTCCAGGCTGACCAGCGTGCCGAGGTCCTCCTTGTGCTGCCGGAGCAGCTCGCCGAAGCGGCGCACCAGCCCGCCGCGAACCGGCGCGGGCACCGTCCGCCATTCCCGGAAGGCCTCCTGGGCGCGCTCGACCGCACCCGCCACGTCGGCCGCGTCCTGCCAGCGCACGGAGAACAGCGGCTCCCCGTTGATCGGCGAGGTCACCGGGCGGTCGCCGGCCCACGTGTTCAGGTCGACGCCGCAGCGGCCGGCGGCCTCCTGGGCCGAGCGACGAAGGTCCTCGGCGGTGGGCAGGGTGGTCACGTGCGGCTCCCTCGGTTCGGGATCGTGGTCAGACGATGTTCAGTTCGGGGCGGGCGACCGCGTTCGCGAAGCGTCCCGCATCGAGGCCGGAGACGTCGACGAAGGGCTGCTCCCCCAGGTAGAGGTCGCGCACCACCTCGCCGACCGCTGGCCCCATCAGGAACCCGTGTCCCGAGAAGCCGGTCGCGTAGAGGAAGTTCGCCACGCTGTCGGCGCGCCGAAGGAGGGCATTGGAGTCCGGCGTCATCTCGTACAGCCCGGCCCAGCCGCCGGCGATGCCGACGTCGGCGAGCGCGGGTGCCCGCCGCTCGATGGCCGCCCCGAGGCGCGGCAGCCACGCGTCGGACCGGGCGAGCGTGAAACCGGGTTCCTCGTCGGGGTCGGACATGCCGAGCAGCAGCCCCTTCCCTTCCGCGTGGAAGTAGAAACTGGTGTCTAAGTCGATGGTGAACGGCGGATCCGCGGCGAGCCCGGGCATCGGCTCGGTCATCAGGATCTGCCTGCGCAGCGGAGTGACCGGCAGGTCGACGCCGACCCAGGAGCCGACCCGGGCCGACCAGGCGCCGGCGGCGCAGATGACGGTGTCGGTCCGGATGGTGCCGCCCTCGGTGCGCACAGCGACCACGTGCCCGTCGCGGACGTCGATCCCGGTGGCCGCGCAGTGCGGCACGAGCGTCACCCCCTGGCGGCGGGCCGCGGTGGCGTAGCCCAGCACGACGGCTTCGGGCGTGCAGTGCCCGTCGGACGGCGAGTACGCCGCGGCGAGCAGCCCGTCGGTCGAGACGAGCAGAGACAGGCGCCCGGCCTCCCTGGCGCTGATCATGCGGCTCGGCACGCCCAGGTCGTTCTGCAGCGCCACGTTGGCCTCGAAGGCGGCGACGGCTTCCGGTGTGCTCAGCAGGAACAGGTAGCCGACCTGGGAGAAGTCGATCTCCTGGCCGAACGACGCCGGGAAGTCGCGGAACGTCTCCAGGCTGCGCGCGCCCAGGACGATGTTGACCGGATCGGAGAACTGCGCCCGGACGCCGCCGGCGGCCTTGCACGTCGACCCCGATCCCACGTCGTCCCGGTCCAGCACGACGACGTCCCGGATCCCTCGCCGGGCAAGGGCATAGGCCGAGCTGAGACCTACCACGCCTCCGCCGATGACGACGACCGAGGCCGAGGCGGGCGGACGGCGTCGCGTTGCTGTCGTCACGGTCGTGACCCTGACGGAAGGAAGCGCCGCGCGGAGGATCCCAGGCGGTCAGTGGCTGTGCGTGCCGCGCCGGGACTCCAGGGTCGGTGGCACGAGCCGCTCCGCGAGCAACCCGGTGGCCAGGGAGTAGACCGCCTTGTGCGCGGTGTCCCAGGCCTGCTCACGCGCCGGCCACGTGCGGGGCGAGGCGCCGCAGCCGGTGCTGTTCTCCATCGTCTGGTCGAAGGACAGCCGCACCACCGTGTGCGCCAGGTGGGCACGTGGGCCCCGTAGCCCGACCGCGGCCCAGATCCCGCGCAGCGCGCCGAGGACGGCGCCGGTGCCCCAGTGCATGGCGTGGTTCCAGACCACGGGCCGGTCGGCGTCCCCCGGATGCTGTCCGAGCAGCGTGAGCAGGGTCCGCCCGGGCACGTAGGAGTTCGGTCGGCCGGTCGCCGCCTGCTCGACCTTCTCCCCCGCCGTCATGACGGCAACGCCGAACAGGCCTGCCGCCGCGCCCCGCGCAGCGGCCCGGCCGATGGCACGCGGACGTCCGGATGTGCTGGTCACGGTTCCCCCCAAGTGAAGGCGCGGACATATCGCCGGTGCGCCCCTACCCGCCCCGGTGCGGCGTAACTCACTGCCGCTACTCGCGGTGCGAGGTTCACCGAACCGCGGCGCTGGGCACCGAACCCATAGCTCACCGGGTCCAGCAGCCGCCCGGGTCTTGCACCCGTGGACGAGGATCCGATGACATCTACCCCTGCCCTCCAGCTCCCGCTCTCCGACGGCACCCTGGCCCGGCTGCCGTCCGACGTCTCGACGCCCGAGTACGACCGCGCCGCCCTGCGGCCCGGGATCGTGCACTTCGGCGTCGGCGCCTTCCACCGCGCCCACCAGGCCGTGTACCTCGACGAGCTGGCACGTACCGGCGTGACCGACTGGGGGGTGATCGGCGTCGGACTGCACAGCCGCGAGATCGGCGCGGTGCTGGCGGCGCAGGAGCTGCTCTACACGGTGGTCGAGCGCTCCGCGGACGGCGACCGTGTCCGGGTGAACGGCGCCATGACCCGGTATCTGCTCGCGCCCGAGGACCCGGAAGCCGTGCTCGCTGCCCTGGTGGACGACGGCATCCGGGTGGTCTCGCTGACGATCACCGGCACCGGCTACCGCATCGACCCGCACACGGGCGAGTTCGACGCCGACGACGACGACGTCCGCGCCGACCTGGACTCCCCCGACCGGCCCCGGACCGTCTTCGGCTACCTGGTCGAGGCGCTGGACCGGCGCCGGCAGTCGGGGCTCCCGCCCTTCACCGTGCTGTCCTGCGACAACATGCAGAGCAACGGCACCGCCGCGCGGACCGCGGTCGTGTCGTTCGCGCGGCTCCGGGACGAGGGCCTGGCGGACTGGATCGAGCAGAACGTTTCCTTCCCCAGCAGCATGGTCGATCGCATCACCCCCACCACGACCCCCGAGGAGCGGAACGCGATCGCCGAGGCGACCGGCGTCGACGACCGCTGGCCGGTGATCACGGAGCCGTTCCGCCAGTGGGTGGTGGAGGACTCCTTCCCGGCCGGGCGGCCCCCCCTGGAGCAGGTCGGCGTCCAGTTCGTCGACGACGTCGAACCGTACGAGGTGATGAAGACCCGGTTGCTCAACGCCGGCCACACCGCGATCGGCTACCTCGGGTACCTGGCCGGTCACCGGACCACCGACGAGCTGATGGCCGACCCCGTCTTCCGCGCCTTCCTGACCCGGCTGATGGCCGAGGAGATCGCGCCGCTCCTGCCGTCGGTGCCGGGCATCGACCTCGACGAGTACCAGGCGACGCTGATCGAGCGGCTGAGCAACCCTCGCATGGGCGACCAGCTGGCCCGCCTGGGCAGGCGCGGTTCCACCAAGGTGCCCAACTACCTGCTCCCCTCGGTGCGTGCGGCGCTCGAGCAGGGCCGCCCCTACCAGCTGCTCTGTCTGGCCGTCGCGGGATGGCTGCGCTTCCTCCGCGGGCACGACTACGCCGGGGAGAAGATGCCGGTCCAGGGCCCCCGGCAGGACCTGATCAAGGTGGCCCAGGACGCCGGCACCGACTCGTCGCGCCTGCTGTCGGAGGAGAGCGTGTTCGCCTCCCTCGGGCGGGACGCGCGCTTCGCGGACTGCGTGCAGGGCGCCCTCGAGGCGCTCGAGCGGGAGGGCCCCCGAGAGGTGATCGAGCTCTACCTGGGCACGGACGAGGCAGCCGCGTGACGAGGTCCCTGGACCTGACGTCGGCGACCACCTTGCTCTGCGACGCGGACGGCACGCTCTTCCCGTCGGAGGAACCGGCGTACGAGGCCTCGGCGGAGGTGACCAACCGGTACCTGGCGCACCTCGGTGCCGAACGGCCCTTCGGTGCTCGGGAGCTGCAGAAGATGACCAACGGCAAGAACTTCCGGGGCGCGGCCGCCCATCTGGCCGACAGCTTCGGCCGCCCTGTCCCCGCCGATCTCGAGCGCTGGATCGCCGAGGAGAAGGAGGTGGTGACGGCGCATCTGCGCGCCGTTCTCCGGCCCGATGCGGAGGTCCAGAAGTCGCTGTCCCGCCTCGCGGACCGGTTCGGCCTGGCCGCGGTGACCTCCAGCGCCTCGTCCCGCCTCGATGCGTGCCTCGACGTGACCGGCCTGGCTCCGATCTTCTCCCCCGACCGCCGGTTCAGCGCCGAGGACTCCCTCCCGTCACCGGCGAGCAAGCCCGATCCCGCCGTCTACGTCCACGCCGGGAAGCAGCTGGGGGTCTCGACCGCCCAGGGCATCGCCCTGGAGGACTCGATCAACGGCGCGCTGAGCGCGGTCGCGGCCGGCTATCCCACCGTCGGGATCGTGGTGTTCGTGCCGCCCCAGGACCGCGAGGCCCGGACGGAGGCACTGCTCGAAGCCGGGGCGGCCACCGTCGTGGGCTCCTGGGCGGACCTGGCGGACCTGCTCCTGTAGCGGCGGCCCCGGTCGACGGGCCGGTATCAGGTCGGGGCCAGCACCGACCAGGCGCAGGCATCCACCCGCCAGGTCCGCGATTCCACCTCCTCCTGCAGTTCGCCGTCCGCCACGAGGTCGACCGGGCCGCCCCGGAAGCGAACCTGGCGGGCGCGGATGAGGACCACGTCAGGACGGTCCACGTGCGAGCCGTTGAGCAGCGCCGTCCCGAACGCGGCACGGGCCACCGGGCCCGTCGCCGTGCACACCACCACGTCGACGAGGCCGTCGTCGACCAGGGCGCCAGGGGCCAGGAGCGTGCCACCGGCGATGGAGGGTGCGTTGCAGACGCCCACCATGAGCACCTCGGTACTGCCGTCGGCGGCCCACTCCCCCGACTCGGCGGAGACGACCACGCCGTCGGCCTCGACGCGCAGCGCCGTTCCGGTTCCCGTCACGCCGGCGATCACCGCCCCGAGCGGATACGCGGCCACTCCGAGGGACTCCTTGAACCGGAGCGCCTCTGCGCTGGCCCGGGCACCCAGACCCACGTGCACGGCGTTGACCACCAAACCGCCCCGGTTGTCGCGCAACAGGTCCAGCTGCCGGGCGCGACCGGTGAGGACTGCCTCCGCGCCGTCCACCGGGTCCAGCGGCAGGCCGAGACTGCGGGCGAGGTCGTTGCCCGTGCCCCGGGGAATGATCCCGATGGGCTCAGCGGGGTCCAGGGCGCCGGCCCGGTCCAGCGCGCGGAGCGCCGCGTGCACCGATCCGTCGCCGCCGAAGACGACCAGCCGCCGGTCCCCGCAGCCCTGCACCGCCTCATCGAGCTCCGCCTGGTCGGCAGTCGCGGCGACGGCGACGTCCGCTTCCCTGCGCAGCACACCCAGGGCCGCCTCGACCGACTCGTCGTCGGCGGTACCGGCGACCCGGTTGATCACGACCAGCATCCCGTCCATGCCAAGCACCACCCTCCTCTCCGGACCTGCCGCGCCGGCGTACGCGGTCTTGGCGCACCTGCCGCGCCCGGGCCCCTGCGGATCATGACCTCGGACGGGCGCCTCCGCAGCGCCGGACCGACGTACTGTCGTAAAGATGAGCGTCGCCCCGCTGTCGACCGTCTCCCTGGACAACCAGTTCGCCCGCGAGCTGGCCGAGCTGGCTCTTCCCTGGCAGGCCGACGATGCGCCGGACCCGGCGCTCCTCGTTCTCAACGAGGCGCTGGCCGCCGAGCTCGGCCTGGACCCCGCCTGGCTGCGCAGCGCCGACGGGGTGCGGCTGCTGGTCGGCAACTCGGTGCCCGCCGGCGCCACCCCGGTGGCGCAGGCCTACGCCGGTCACCAGTTCGGCGGCTACAGCCCCCGCCTCGGCGACGGACGGGCCCTCCTGCTCGGTGAGTTCGTCGAGTCCGACGGTCGGCACCGCGACCTGCACCTCAAGGGCTCCGGGCGCACGCCGTTCGCCCGCGGCGGCGACGGCCTGGCCGCGGTTGGTCCCATGCTGCGCGAGTACGTCGTCAGCGAGGCAATGCACGCTCTCGGCATCCCCACGACCCGGTCCCTCGCCGTCGTGGCGACCGGCCGCCCGGTGCGCCGGGAGACCCTGCTGCCCGGCGCCGTGCTGGCCCGCGTCGCGAGCAGCCACCTGCGCGTCGGCAGCTTCCAGTACGCCGCGGCCACCGGCGACGTGGGCCTGCTGCGCCGGCTGGCCGAGCACGCGATCGCTCGTCACCACCCCGCCGCCGCGGCCGCCGACCGACCGGCCCTCACGCTGTTCGAGGCCGTCGTGACCGCCCAGGCGTCGCTCGTCGCCCGGTGGATGCTCGTCGGCTTCATCCACGGGGTCATGAACACCGACAACATGACCATCTCGGGCGAGACGATCGACTACGGACCGTGCGCCTTCCTCGACGCCTACGACCCGGCGACGGTCTACAGCTCCATCGACTCCGGTGGCCGCTACGCGTACAGCAACCAGCCCCTCGCCGCCGAGTGGAATCTCGCCCGGCTCGCCGAGTCGCTCCTCCCGCTGATCTCCGACGACGCCGACGAGGCCGTGACCCTCGCCGTGGAGGCGCTGCGCCGGTTCCGGCCGCAGTACGAAGACGCCTGGTCGGCCGGCATGCGGGCCAAGCTGGGACTGCCGGACGACGTCGACGAAACCGTCTCAGGGCCGCTTGCCGAGGAGCTGCTGACTCTGCTCCAGGCCGACCACGTCGACCTCACCTCCTTCTTCCGCTCCCTGGGCTCGGCCGCGCGCGGCGACGCCGATCCCGCACGGAACCTCTTCCTCGACCTCTCGGGCTTCGACGCCTGGGCATCGCGCTGGCGGGCTCTGGGACCGGACGCCGAGGCGATGGACCGGATCAATCCCGTCTACATCCCCCGTAACCACCTCGTCGAGGAGGCGCTGGACGCCGCCACCGCGGGCGACCTGGATCCGCTGGGACGGCTGCTCGACGCAGTGGCCGCCCCCTACGACGAGCGCCCGGGGCTGGAGCGGTACGCCGCCGCCGCCCCGGAGTCCTTCGGCGCCTACCGGACCTTCTGCGGCACCTGAGGCCGCCTGGACCGGTGCGCGCTCCCGCGCCGGGGACGGCGGGTGCGGTTCCACTGGCCGCACAGCCTGCCGATGACGAGGGCATGCGCTCCCGTCACCTAGCCACCGCCCTTGTCGCGTTCATCGTCGGCCTGACCGCCGCGACGGCGCTGCACCGGCGTGCCGGCCGTCGCCTGCCCACTTCGACGATCCCTGCCGTCCCCACCGTCGACCCGGCCCCGGTCCGGGACGGCGTCGTCCTGCCGTTCGTCCGTCCGGTCGTCCTGGTGCCGGCAGAGCAGCAGCCGACGGCGCCGGCACGGTGCGGGGACAGCGGGGGCCGGACCAAGGCCGGTGCACCGTGTGCCGCGCGGGCCGGCAACGGCGGCCGTTGCCACCACCACCGGCTGGCCGCCTGACCGACGCCTTCCCGACTCCCGGCCTGTCGCTACGAACCGCGCCGGGGAGCGCGCAGGGTCGACCCCACGCCCGGCAGCCGGCCAGCGCCGCTCCGGGTCAGGCTCCGCAGGTTCGACGAGGACGAATTCGACCAGCTGCCCCGGTCGTCCGGGGGCGCAGCCCCGCCGTCGAGAGCCTCTCGTCGTCGGCCTCTCGACAGGCCCGGCACGCATGGACACGAATTCCGCCGCCGCCCGACCGCGGCTCGATCGGCGGGACGCACTCCTCGAACCGGGGAGGATCCCTTTCGACGACGCCTCGATGGAGGCGATGCTCCAGCGGATCGCCGAACTCGCCAAGCAGGTCATCCCCGCCGCCGTCGCCAAGGCCTCGGTCACCCTCATCGTCAACGACAAGGCCGGCACCGTCGCGTACACCGGCCGGCTGGCCGTGACCTGGACGAGTCGCAGTACGGCCGGGGCTACGGCCCGTGCCTCGAGGCGGCGGTCGGCGAGGAGCTCCGGGAGATCTCCGATGCCCGGCAGGAGACCCGCTGGCCCGACTACGCCCAGAGC
>JALYMS010000170.1 GCA_030773535.1 Actinomycetota bacterium
AATGAGTGACGCCGATGTCACCGAGATCGCGGCCCAGACGATGATGGTCGCCGCGAAGGTCGCCGCCCCGATCCTGCTGACCGCCCTGCTGGTCGGCTTCCTGATCTCGGTGTTCCAGGCGGCCACCCAGATCCAGGAACCGACGCTGTCGTTCGTACCGAAGATGATCGCCGTCGCCATCGCGCTGCTGGTCTCCGGCAACTGGGTCCTCGCCGAGCTCGTCAGCTTCACCCACAGCCTGTTCGACTCGCTGCCGCGGCTGCTCGACCGGACCTGATCGGTGGACTTCGAGGTCCCGGCGGCCACCCTGGCGGCTCTGCTGCTCGGCGTGGCGCGCGCCACCGGCTTCGTGCTGCTCGCGCCGCCGTTCAACTCACGCAGCATCCCGGCCCCGGTCAAGGGCGCCTTCGCCATGGCGCTGTCGCTGCTGCTCTCGACCCAGATCGCGCCGTTCCTCCCGGAGCCGACGCCCGGGTTCCTCGTCGTGGCCGCGGTGACGGAGGTGGTGATCGGCGCGGGCCTCGGCTTCGTCGTCCAGTTGCTGTTCTCCGCGGTGCAGATGGCCGGCGACCTGCTCGACGTCACCGGCGGGTTCTCCCTGCAGCCGGCCTACGACCCCCTGGCGATGACGCAGAACTCCAACGTGGGCCGCCTGCACTATCTGCTGGCGATCACGCTGCTGTTCACCAGCGGCGGGCACCTGCTCATCGTCAAGGGCTTCGCCACCTCCTACGTGGGGCTGCCCGTCGGCGCCGACGTCCCCACCGACCAGCTCGCGGCGGTCATCCTGACCGCCTTCTCCATGATGTTCCTGGCCGCCCTGCAGATCGCCGGCCCGATGGTCGCGGTGCTGCTGCTGGCCGATGTGGCTCTCGCGCTGCTGAGCCGGGCCGCGCCCGCGCTCAACATCTTCGCCATCGGTTTCCCGGTGAAGATCATGCTCACGCTGGCGATGCTGGGGCTCACCTTCCCGCTGCTGCCGCCGGCACTCGACGCCCTGCTCGAGCACGGCGCCCGCGCCATGATGTCGCTGAAGAGCGGCTGATCCGACGGTGACCGATGGCTAAGGACGGTCCCGGTGGTGAGAAGACCGAGAAGCCCACTCCGCAGCGCCTGAAGAAGGCGCGCAAGGAGGGGCAGATCCCGAGAACCCAGGAGCTCGGCACCTGGTTGGGCATGGCGGCGGCCAGCGCGCTCCTGCCCATGCTGGTCGGCAACGCCTTCGAGGCGGTGCAGAAGCTGTTCGTGCAGGTCGGGGCGGTGGCGGCGAAACCGGAGGTGGAGAAGGTCGAGGTGCTCCTCGGTTCCGCCTTCACCGCGTTCCTCACCACGCTGCTGCCCACCGCCGTCGCCATGATGGTGGTCGGCACCGTGGCCTCGGCGGCTCAGGGCGGGGTCACCTTCGCCACCAAGGCGATGCAGCCCAAGCTGAAGAAGCTCAACCCCTTCCCGGGCATCAAGCGCATGTTCGGCACCCAGGGCCTCTGGGAGGCGGTCAAGGCGCTGATCAAGACGGCGGCGCTCGGAACCGTGGTCGTCATCACCAGCGACCGTGCCCAGGCGCTGGTGTCCTCCGCGGGCTCCCTGCCGCTCTCGGCCGTGGCCGCGACCTTCACCGACTCCGCCATCCTGATGTTCCGGGTCGTGGCGGTGACCGGCCTCGTCATCGCCGTCGCCGACTACGTGGTCGTGCGGGTCAAGATGATGAAGCAGCTCAAGATGAGCAAGTACGAGATCACCCAGGAGAACAAGCAGGCCGAAGGCGACCCGCACATGAAGGCGCACCGCCGCGGGGTGCAGATGGAGATGTCGCGGAACCGCATGATGAGCGAGGTCGCCGAGGCCGACGTCCTGCTGGTCAATCCGACGCACGTCGCCGTCGCGCTGAAGTACGACCCGCAGAAGGGCGCCCCCCGGGTGGTGGCCAAGGGTGCCGGCGAGGTGGCCGCCAAGCTGCGCGCGATCGCCGCCGACGCTCGGGTCCCGCTGGTGCAGGACATCCCGCTCGCCCGGGCGCTGCACGCCTCCTGCGACCTGGGGCAGGAGGTGCCGGCCCAGCTGTTCACCGCGGTGGCCCGCGTGCTGGCCTTCGTCATGCACCTGGGTGCCCGCGGCGTGAAGGGCGGGTTCCACCGGCCCGGCTTCGAGCCGCCGGAGGTCACGGACCTGCCAAAGGCGGGACGGCGCCGCACCGCCGCCTAGGCGACATCCGACTCCCCGGCAGCTCGAGCCGGGCGAGTCTGCACAACCGTCGTCGGTACCGGCGCGGGGCGCGGCTGCCGATGAGGAGGATGTGAGCCTGCGTCCGTTCTGCGTGCCCGGGAGGGACGCGTGAAGGGCATGGGCAAGATGGCGGTGCCGATCGGCGTCGTCGCCATCGTCCTGATGCTCGTCGTGCCGCTGCCGGCGGCGCTGATCGACATGCTGCTCGCCATCAACATCACCGCCTCACTGCTGATCCTGCTGGTGGCGATGCAGATCCAGAAGCCGCTGGACTTCGCGGTCTTCCCGTCCCTGCTCCTGGTCGCGACCCTGTTCCGGCTGTCGCTGAACGTCTCCTCGACCCGGCTGGTCCTCACCGACGGCTACGCCGGCAAGGTCATCGAGG
Source organism: Actinomycetota bacterium (assembly GCA_030773535.1). Taxonomy (GTDB): domain Bacteria; phylum Actinomycetota; class Actinomycetes; order Mycobacteriales; family Geodermatophilaceae; genus Blastococcus_B. The sequence continues at coordinate 2,609 of JALYMS010000170.1, forward strand.
CCTTCGGGCACTTCGTGATCGGTGGCTCGCTGGTCGTCGGTCTGGTGATCTTCCTGATCCTGACCATCGTCCAGTTCGTCGTCATCACCAACGGTGCCGGTCGCGTGGCCGAGGTCGGTGCGCGCTTCACCCTCGACGCGATGCCGGGCAAGCAGATGGCGATCGACGCCGACCTCAACGCCGGGCTCATCAATGAGGCGCAGGCCCGCAAGCGCCGCCACGAAGTCACCGCCGAAGCGGACTTCTACGGTTCGATGGACGGCGCGTCGAAGTTCGTCAAGGGCGACGCGATCGCCGGCATCGTCGTCACGCTGGTCAACCTCATCGGCGGCTTCGCCATCGGGGTCATGCAGCGGGGCATGGAGCCCGGCGAGGCCGTCTCCACCTTCTCGCTGCTGACCGTCGGCGACGGCCTCGTCTCGATGATCCCGGCGCTGCTGATGTCCACCGCGACCGGCATCATCGTCACGCGCTCGGCCACCGAGGGCGACATGGGCACCGACCTGCTGGCGCAGCTCGGGCGGTTCAAGCAGCCCATGCGGATCGCCGGCGGCGCGGCCGTCGCGCTGTGCCTCATCCCCGGCCTGCCCAAGCTCCCGTTCCTCGTCATCGGCGCCGGCTTCCTCGTCATCGCCTCCCGGATGTCGGAGGCGCCGAACCCCGACGAGGATGCCGAGGCGGCAGCCACGGCCGCCGACGCCGAACCGAAGCCCGACTCCCCCGAGGCCATCGCCGAGAAGATGCGCGTGGACCCCCTCGAGCTCGAGGTCGCCTTCGACCTGGTGGAGCTGGTCGACACCGCGCGCGGCGGCGATCTGCTGGACCGGGTCAAGGCGCTGCGTCGCAAGGTCGCCATGGAGACCGGCCTGGTCATCCCGTTGGTGCGCACCCGCGACAACCTGGACCTGCCCGGCTCGCAGTACGTCATCTGGCTCAACGGCGTCCCCGCCGCCAAGGGCATCTCGCCGGCGGGCACCGTGCTCGCCATCGGCGACAACCTCGACGGCATCCCGGGCAGGTCGACCCGCGAACCGGTGTTCGGACTGGCCGCCAAGTGGGTTCCGGTGGAGATGCAGCGTCAGGCGGAGATGGCCGGTGCCACCGTCGTCGACCGGTCGTCGGTGATCACGACCCACCTGGCCGAGGTCGTCCGGCAGAACGCCGCGGACCTGCTCGGCCGCGAGGACGTCCGCCTGCTGGTGGAGATGGTGCGCCGCACGCACCCCGTCGTCGTCGAGGAGCTGACCCCGGCTCTGCTCACCCTGGGAGAGGTGCAACGTGTGTTGCACGCGTTGCTCGAAGAGGGTGTGTCGATCCGGGACCTGGTGCGCATCTTCGAGGCACTCTCTGTGCGTGCGAAGTCGTCCACCGATCTCGATGGTCTCGTCGAGGCGGTCCGGGCGGCCCTGGGTCCGGCGATCAGCCACCCGTACGTGACTCCCGACGAGCGCCTCCACGTCTTCACCCTCGAGCCGGGCTTCGAGCAGCGGCTCCTGGAGTCCATCCGGCCCACCGACGCCGGCCTGGTCCTGGCCCTCGACGCCGGCGCCATCGACGCCCTGGTGCACGGCTGCAGCGGCATGCTCGAGGAGGCCGAACGCGCCGGCCTCTCCCCCGTCCTGGTGTGCTCCCCTCAGGTCCGCGCGGCTCTCTCGCGCCTGATGCGCCAGGTTCTTCCCCGGCTTCCGGTGATCTCCTACGCCGAGGTGTCCCGGACAGCGCAGATCGAATCGCTGGGAGTTGTGAGCGGTGCCGTTGCGATCCGTTGAAGCCGCCACGCGCGACGACGCGATCGCCGCGGCACGCGAGCAGTTCGGCCCCACGGCCCGCGTCGTCGGGGTGCGCCGGGTCCGGTCCGGTGGCGTCCTCGGCTTCTTCGCCACCGAGCGGTACGTGGCCGAGGTCGCGGACCCGGCCGGCCGGCCCGCCGTTCCGGCGCCCACGGCGTCGCGGGCTCCGGGAACGGCGTTCGACGAGACGCCGTCCGACTACTCCTCTCCGCTGGATTCGGCCGCCCCCGCTCGAGCACGGGCCGCTGCGCCCGCCCGCAACGGCGCCGCCGCCTGGGCCGCCGAGGCGGCACGGAGCTCCCAGCACCTGCCGTCCGCTCCGCCGCACTCCTCGCCTGCCATGGCCCGGGTGCCTGCAGCTGCTCCGGTGGAGGCTCGTCCGGCCGCGGCTCCTCGGACGACGACGACTGCCCGGAGCGGGTCGCACCCGACTGTGGCCCGCGCCGACGAGGAGCGCCTGAGCGAGCTGACCGGTCTGCTGGCCGCGCCGCCGGCCGCGCCGGAGGCATCCGTCGCCGCCCGGGCGAGCTTCCCCCGGGCCGACTTGCAGCGGTCGGCGAGCGCGAGGTCGCGGGACGACGGTCCCCGGCTCCTCCAGGAGGAGCTCGGGCTCGATGCGGGCGGTTCGGCCACCCCGGGCCCAGCGGCGCCGTCCCCCTTCACCGCTGCGCTCGCGCGGATGGTCGCGGGGGACCGGGACGTGCGCCAGGCGGTGCGCGAGGCACTGGACGACCCCGCTGCTCCCCGACCGCGCAGCGACGAGGCCCCGTGGCCGACCCGGCACGAGGCGTTCGGGCCCGAAGACACATCGGTGGCGTCGCCTGCGGCCCGCCAGAAGGAGGAAACGGTGGGAGATCAGGTCATCGCGCCCTCCACGTTCGCCGACCAGCCGGTGGAGGTCCCCGCGTGGGCGGCCGAGCCCGAGGTGCTCGCACCGTCGGGCAGCTCCCGGGAGCAGGCCATCGCCGAGGTGCTGCGCGCGGCCCTCGCGCTGGGACATTCGGACGAGGCGCTCGCCGGCATCCTGCGCAGGGTCCTGGCGGGGGTCGCGCCGCAGACCGCGCTGGCCGAGCCGAAGCTCTCGGTCCCGGTCCGCGCCGTCCCCGAGGTCGCCGTTCCCCCGGCCGCCGTCCCGGTGGAGTTCGCTGCGCCGGTTCTCGAGTTCTCCTCCCCGAAGCCGAGCGAGCTCGCGACGCCGGTTGCCGTCGGGGTCCGGGCGGCCGCTGACGACATCGCAGTCGTCGCGTCGGAGATCCCCGCGCCCGCGCGGGTCGAGGCGTCCGAGCCGGCATGCGCCCCGGTCGATGCCGCTCCGCTGTTCCCGGCTGCCTCCCCGCTCCCGCCCGCCTCGCAGACGGTCCGCGCCGAGGCCGCTCCCCTGTTCGCCGCGCCCGCGCCGTCCTTCATGCTCGCCCCCACGCCGTCCTTCGTCGCACCCGCGCCGTTCGCGCCGCCGCCGTTGTTCGCGCCGTCGCTCGGATCCATGTGGGGCGACCCGTCACCCGCGCCGCTCTGGGGCGAGCCGGTGACCGTCGCGGTCTCCCGCGTGCGCCAGCCGGAACCACCGATCTGGGCCGAGGTCGCCCTCGGGGACGTTGCGGCCGACATCGAGGCCGAGGTCCCGGCGGAGGCCGAGGCCCCGGCGGAGACCGAGGCCCCGGCGGAGCCAGAGGTCTCGGCCGGGGTGCCGGCGGAGGTGCCGGCGGAGGTGCCGGCCGCGATCGACGTCGTCGCCGACACGGAGCCCGCGCCTGCCGTTCCGACCGTCGTCGACCCGGACGGCTCCGACAGCGAGGAAGTCGCCACGGTGCAGGACGCCGTCCTCGTCGTGATTGCCGAGTCGACCGAGGAGCCGCTCATCTTCGACGAGCCCTCGGCCAGCCACTTCGCTGAGCTCGATGCCCTCGACGTAGCGCCCGATGTCCCCGCCGTCGAGATGGCCGCCGAGAACACCTTCGTTCCCGATGTCCCCACCGACACGGAGATCCGACTCGACGGCGAGCTCGACGGCGAGCCGGATGCCCTGATCGAGTCGGACGCGGTCGAGCAGGGAAGCGAGGTGCTGACGGAGACCACCGTCGAGGACAGCGCCGACGGCTCGCGTCCTGCCCCGTCACCGGAGGCGGTCGTCATCGAGACCACGGCCGACGTGGAGATTGCTGCGGAGACCGAGATCGAGACCGAGATCGAGGCCACGGTCGAAGCGGAAGCCACGGTCGAGGCCGAAGCCGAGACCGCGGCCGAAGTCGAGGCCGCCGTCGAGCCGGAGACCGCTGTCGACACGACCCTCGCGGAGCTCGCCCCGATGCTGGCCCGCACCGCGAGCGACCCCGCCCCCTTCATGTCGCTCGACGCGACCACCGTCATGCCACCGCTGTCGCTGCTGCCGCCGCTCCCGTCATCCCGTGGCCGGGGCCGCCCGCCGGTGCCGCCGGCGTCTCGGCCGCTGAGCCGCCGCGCTGCGTCCCCCGCCGTCTCTCCGTCGGCTCCCGTTCCGGCCGAGACGGCGGAGGGAAGCACCGACACGGAGGCACCGGTCGCCGCTCCGGTGACCGCCGCACCCGCGACCCGCTCGTGGGCCACGGTTACCCGCTTGCCCGTGGCGCCCCTCATGGCGACCCCGGAGACGCCGGAGATGCCGGAGATGCCGGAGCTGGACACCGACGAGGTGGACCAGGGCACCGACGCGTCCCTTACCGGGTCGGCTCCACAGCTCCCGGGCTACGAGCAGGAGGCGGTCCTGCCGCCCGCCGCCGCGGCCGGTCCGCGGATGCCCGGACGGCCCGATGCCGGCGACGTCCGGGGTCGGCTCGAAGCACTCGGCCTGCCGGCCGATCTGCTAGGCGACTCGTTCGACGACGACCGCGCGGGGCTGGGCACCTATGCCGCCCTGACCAGCGCGCTCGCGCGGCGGCTCCCGGTGGCTCCTGAACTGCCCGCCGGTGCCGGCGAAGTGTTGTTCGTGGTCGGGCCCGGTGTGGAGACGCTGCGGGCGGCGCGGAGCCTCGCCGCCACGCTCCGGCTGGACCGGGACGCCGTCCAGTGGGCCACCCGGGGTGAGCTCGCGGGTCTGGCTCCCAAGGGCAGCCGCATGACGACGGTCGAGACGGCGATGGACCGGCAGCAGGACGCGGCGACGTCCGGGAGCGTGACGATCGTGGCAGTGGACGCCCCGCTGCGGACCGACAGCTACTGGATGTCCCAGATGCTGGCCATCTGGGCGCCGACCGCGGTCTGGGTCGTGGTCGAGGCCACGCGCAAGCCCGAGGACCTCGGGCCGTGGATCGGCGGTCTGCCCCGGGTGGACGCGCTGGTCGTGACCGACGCCGACCTGAGCGCCGATCCGGCCGCCGTCCTGGCCCGGATGGCCGCCCCCGTGGCGATCCTCGACGGTGTCCGCGCGACCCCGCACCGCTGGGCCTCGCTGCTCTGTGAGCGACTGGAGAAGGCGAAGGCATGAGCCCGCTGCGCTGGGACGTGCTCCTCATCGGGTTCGTGCTGGCCCTGCCGGTGCTCGCGCTCGGGGTGCGGGGCGACCTCACCGCCGAGGAGGTGACCACCCGCCTCCTGTGGTGCATGGGCGCGGGTTGGGGAGCCGTCGCGCTGCTGCGGCTCGCCAGCACCCCGCCGAAGCCCCCGCCGAAGCCCCGCACTGGGGCCCGCCTCGTGCAGCCGTCGGAGGACAGCGAGCCAGCCCCCGCGGCCTGATCCGCGCCCGCTCCGGTCCTGTATTGCCCCATTGCCGGTCTTCTTCCGACATTGCGGGTCCTGCAGCGCACGCAATGCCGGCACAACACCGGCAATCCGGCGCGACAAGGTGCCTGTCCACAGCGCCTTCCCGTTGTCCACGGACCTGTCCGCGGCGTGCTTAGCGGGCCAGCGGACCGAGACGCTGGCCGGCATGGAGAACGCACGAGACGCCGACCGCCTGGTCCTGCGCCGGACCGCGATCGCCGACGGCCGGTCCGACGAGGAATGGCCCGGCTGATCCGGCGGCGGTTATGGGCCCGCGTCCGGCGGGGCGCCTACCTGGACGACAGCTCCCCGCGACGCAGTGGCCCGGCACGCCCTCCTGGTCGCGGCCACCCTGGCCCACCTCCGTCGCGCCGCCGTCGTCAGCCACCAGTCGGCCGCGGTCCTGCTCGGTCTCCCGCTCTGGGGCGCTCCTCTGGACAGGGTCCACATCACCCGCCGGCCGCCGGCCTCCAGCCAGACCACCGGCCCGCTCCGGTGCCACGTCGCCCGCCTCCAGGACGACGAGGTGACGACGGTGGCGGGCCTGCAGGTCACCGACGTGGCGCGGACAGCGCTGGACCTGGCGCGCAGCCTCCCTTCGAGACGGCGGTGGTGGCACTGGATGCGGCACTCCACGAGGGGGTGCTGACGCGCGATCTGCTCGAGGAGCGCCTCTTCGACATCGCCGGCACGCGGGGCAGCCGGCACGCGGCACGTGTCGTCCGGTTCGCCGACGACCGCAGCGAGAGCGTCGGCGAAAGCCGTAGCCGGGTCGTCCTGGCCGAGCTCCGGCTGCGACCGTCGACGTTGCAGTTCGAGGTGCGGACCGGCTCAGGGGCATTCGTGGCCCGCACGGACTTCGCCTGGGAGGAGCAGCGGGTCGTCGGCGAGTTCGACGGCCGGGTGAAGTACGGCCGCCTCCTCCGCCCCCACCAAGACCCCGGCGAGGCGGTGTTCGAGGAGAAGCGCCGCGAGGACGCGGTCCGGGACGAGGCTGGGAGGTCGTGCGGTGGACCTGGTCGGACCTGGCCTGCCCCGAGCGGCTGGCTGATCGCGTTCGCCGGGCCCACGACCGGGGCTCGCGGCGCGGCTCGTGAGCCGCGCATTGCGGGTGCTGTTCGCAGTCTGGCAGCCCTGCAGGACTCCCAGAGCTGGCACAACACCCCCAAAGCAGCCCGTGCCCCGGCTCAGATGGGGAGGTCCTCCAGCATCTCGGTCACCAGGGCGGCGATCGGCGAGCGCTCGGACCGGGTGAGGGTCACGTGGGCGAACAGAGGATGTCCCTTGAGTGCCTCGATCACCGCCGTGACGCCGTCGTGCCGGCCTACGCGCAGGTTGTCCCGCTGGGCGACGTCGTGGGTCAGGACCACCCGCGAGCCCGAACCCAGCCGGGACAGCACGGTCAGCAGGACCCCGCGTTCGAGGGACTGCGCCTCGTCCACGATCACGAACGAGTCGTGCAGCGACCGCCCGCGGATGTGGGTCAGCGGCAGCACCTCGATCAGCCCACGCGAGTCGATCTCGTCGACGACCGCCGGCGAGACCAGCGCGCCGAGCGTGTCGTAGACCGCCTGGGCCCAGGGCGACATCTTTTCGTTCTCGCTCCCCGGCAGGTAGCCCAGCTCCTGACCCCCGACGGCGTACAGCGGCCGGAAGATCACCACCTTCTTGTGCGCCCTGCGCTCCATCACCGACTCCAGGCCGGCGCACAGCGCCAGCGCGGACTTCCCGGTGCCGGCGCGGCCTCCGAGGGAGACGATCCCGACGTCGGGGTCGAGGAGGAGGTCGAGCGCGATCCGCTGCTCCGCCGAACGACCGTGCAGCCCGAACGCCTCCCGGTCGCCACGCACCAGCCGGACGTGCTTGTCCGGGGTCACCCGTCCCAGCGCGGACCCTCGCGAGGAGAGGAGCACCAGCCCGGTGTGCGTCGGCAGCTCGGCCGCGGCCGGGACGAACGCCGCGCCGTCGCTGTACAACTCGCTCAGCTCGGCGTCGTCGAGCGACACCTCCGCCATCCCCGTCCACCCCGCGTCGACGGCGTCGCGCATGCGGTACTCGTCGGTGTCCAGGCCCACCGCGGCGGCCTTGACCCGTAGCGGCACGTCCTTGGTGACCAGCCGGACGTCGCGGCCCTCCGCGCGCAGATTCAGCGCGACGACCATGATCCGGCTGTCGTTGCTGTCGTTGCGGAAACCGGGTGGGAGCACCGACGGATCGCTGTGGTTGAGCTCCACGTGCAGGGTGCCGCCGTCGTCGCCTACCGGCACGGGCGCGTCCAGCCGCCCATGGGTCACCCGCAGGTCATCGAGGATCCGCAGGACCTGCCGGGCGAACCAGCCGAGTTCGGGGTGGTGACGCTTGTCCTCGAGCTCACCGATGACCACGAGCGGGAGGACGACGTCGGAGTCGCCGAAGCGCATCAGCGCGCCCGGGTCGGAGAGCAGGACGGAGGTGTCGAGGACGAACGTGCGGCGAGTGGTCACGCGCCCACCTCGCTGGCGCTCGTCGGTCGCGTGCCCATGGGTGCTGTGCCCTTGCATGCCCTCGCAAGCTCGGTCATGTATCGACTCCCGTGGGGCGCACGGCGCACCCCCGCTGAAAGGTGGCCGGGGCCCCGGCACAGAGGCCGGGCTCCGGCCTCCCTGGTCGACGAACTCGTCAGCACCAACCGGGCCTCCCGTGGACGGCGAGGGCAGCTCGTCGTCCACTGCGGACGTTAGGCCCGCCGGCCGACAGATACGCGTCCTCTCCCCCTAACGGGAGCCAGCGTGTCCCTCGAAGGGGTACCAGCGGACCCAGCGATCCCCCGCGGAGCAGGTGTCAGCCCGGTTCCCGCCGCGGTCGCCGCCGCTATTCGGGACGGTCCCGCAGGAACGACCGCTCGACGGTATCGGTCCGTGCCGGGGCGGGTCGCTCTCGCCGGTCCTGGGTCCCGTCCGGTCGCTCCCGGAAAGGGCCCCGCTCGGAACGACGCGGGCGGGACGCCACGAGCGCCCAGAGCGCCGGGACCAGGAGAACCGGCCACTGCACCGAGAGGTCACCGACCCGCAGCAGCCCTGCCAGGAGGAACAGCCCCAGCCAGCCCGCCGTCCACAGGCCGAGCGTCCGCGCCTCGCGCGCGGTACGGCCGCTCACACTCAGGCGGTCCGTAGCTCGGCCGCCACGGCGCTCGGCGTGAGCGCCTCGTCGAGCAGCCGGAGGAACCGGTCGGCCACCGGCTGGCCCGCCGGCCGGTGTGCCAGCCAGTGCGAGAGCAGGTCGAAGCCCTCGACGTAGGTGGAGGTGTAGGCCCGCCACAGCGGGTGGGTCAGGAAACGGATCTGCTGCGCGGCCCGCTGGGAGTTCACCAACGACCACCGCTCCAGGTAGGCCACGACCTCGTCGACTGCGGCGCCTCGGTCGTGCAGCAGCACGGCGGCGTCCTGCCGCACCCGGTTCAATGGCGCCGCCGCAGCAGCGAGCCGCTCGGCCAGCTCTCCGTCGAACCGGAGCCCGAGGTCGCCGAGGATCTCCGCCGCCCATGGGCCCCAGCCCTCCCCCACCGCGGCCTGGATGCCCAGGTCGGCCAGCCCCTCGGCCATCAGGCACTCGGGGGTGTTGACCAGGAAGACCGTGTGCTCGACGCGTCCGGAGCGACCGACCAGGCCCAGCTCCTTGCGGCAGTGCTCGGTGTGGTGGCCGGGGTAGGACTCGTGAGCGACCAGGTGCGCCAACTGCGAGAGCCGGTGCGGGAGGTCGGCGTTGATGGCCACGCGCGAGCGGTAGGCCCCGTCGTAGTAGTTGAACCCGGACCAGGGCTTGTCGGTGACCACCTCGTAGCGGACCGTCTCGATCTCGGGCAGTCCGTACCGGTCCCGGACCCGGTCCCGCAGCGCACTGGACAGGGCGTGCACGGCGGCCTCGAGCCGGTCGGGCGGGCACTCCTCGCGACGCCGGTGGGCCGCGTAGCGCTCGACCAGCGACCCGCCGCCCGGCAGCAGCCGGTCCAGCTCGGCATGGGCCGCGGCGTACCCGGCCGGATCACCGAGCTCGGCGTCCACCTGGAAGTAGCTGCGCACCTCGTCGAGGAAGCCCACCGGCTCCCCGCTCATCCTGCGGGCGGTGCACTCCAGGCCGGTCAGCTGCCCGCGGACGAAGTCGGCACGATCGACGGGCAGCTCGGCGGCGTCCAGCTCACGGAGCAGGCTGCGCGCCTGGTCCCGGAGCAGCTGCGGAGTCGGCCCCGACTCCGCCGCCACCTG
>JALYMS010000171.1 GCA_030773535.1 Actinomycetota bacterium
AACCTATCTACAGCCTGGGCAAGCACGCCGTGGTGGCGTTCGTGCGCAGCATCGCGCCGCTGTACTCGCCGCTGGGCATCACGGTCAACGCGCTGTGCCCCGGGTTTGCCGACACACCGCTTGTCACCGAGGAGTTCCGCGCGCTGATCTCCCAGATGGGCGTGCCGATCCTGGACGCCGACGTCGTCGCAGCCACGGTGCTGCAGATCATCGACGAGGGCCGCACCGGCGAGGCGTGGTTTGTGCAGCCGGGACGCCGCCCGGCGCCCTACGAGTTTCGTGGCGTCCCTGGACCCCGCGCGTAGAGGACGTCCTCCACCGGCGCCCTCGGCAGGATTCGAACCTGCGGCACACGGTTTAGGAAACCGATGCTCTATCCCCTGAGCTACGGGGGCCCGGGCGAAGGCTATCGGGTGCCCCCGGAACCGCCGGAACGCCCGACCCCTCGGCGGCGGTTGAGACGCACCAGGGATTCCGCGGGATACCGTCGGGGTACACGTCGAGTCCGGCAACGCCGCCGGAGGACGGAAGGGCGGGAGCACCATGGACGCAGAGGTGGTGGACGTCCCCGAGAAGGGACGCTTCGAAGTTCGGCTCGGCGACCGCGTGGTCGGCCTGGCGAGTTACCACGTCGACCGCGGAACCATGACCCTTCCGCACACCGAGGTCGACCCGTCGGTCGGTGGCCAGGGCATCGGCACCGTCCTGGTGTCCGCCGTCCTGGATGCGGCGCGGGACCGGGGCCTGCACGTCCTCCCTTACTGCTCCTTCGTGCGGCACTACATCCAGCAGCACCCGGAGACCACCGACCTCGTCGCCGCCGAGGACCGTGGCCGGTTCGGGCTGGAGCCCTCTCCCCGCTGATCGGGCCGTTGATCCTCGACAGGGAGCTCCCGCGGGCGGCGCCCGGTCGCACTGCCTAGGCTCCGCCGGTGCCTGAAGGACACACCCTCTACCGTCTGGCGCGGGAGCAGTCCGCCCTGTTCGCCGGCCGGCCGGTGCGCGTCTCCAGCCCGCAGGGGCGGTTCGAAGCGGGCGCGACCCTCCTCGACGGCCGGGTCCTGGACGAGGTGTTCTCCTACGGCAAGCACCTGTTCGCCGCATTCGGCGGTGACACGCTGCACGTGCACCTGGGGCTGTACGGCAGCTACACCACCGGGACCGGGAGCCCGCCACCCGCACGCGGGGCCCTCCGCATGCGCTGGGAGGGGCCGGGGCCTCACGGGGACGGCGTGTGGACCGACCTGCGCGGCCCGACCGCCTGCGAGGTGCTCCCCGCACCCGAGGTCGACCGGATCCTGGCCAGGCTCGGGCCGGACCCGCTGCGGCCCCGGTCCGACGGCGCTTCGGCCCACCGGCGCATCACCGGGAGCCGTACGGCCCTGGGCGCGCTCCTCATGGACCAGACGGTCCTCGCCGGCGTAGGCAACGTCTACCGCGCGGAGGTGCTGTTCCGGCACGGGGTCTCGCCGTTCCGACCTGGCCGCGACGTCGATGCCGACCTGTGGGGTCGGATGTGGGCCGACCTCGTGGTCCTCATGCGGGCGGGGGTCCGCATGGGCCGCATCGTCACCACGCGCCCCGAGCACCGAGCCCGGCGCCGGGGAACCGTGCGACGCGACGACGCCCACTACGTCTACCGCCGCACCGGGCTCCCGTGCCGGATCTGCGGCACGGACGTGCTGACCGAGGTCATGGTCGGCCGCAACCTCTACTGGTGCCCCGTCTGCCAGGCCGACTGACCACGGTCGGGCGTCCGGTCGTCCCCGCCGGTTCCGCGAGGCCAGGTTCGGCGCGTACCTTCAGGCCCGATGTGGAGGCTGCTGCGCTCGGTCCTCGTCGTCGCGGTTGCAGTCGCGGCGGCGGTCCTGGCCGTGCCCGCGACGGCGTTCGCAGCGCCGACGACGGTGGGCTACGACGTCTCCTATCCGCAGTGCGACTCGTCGCTCCCCCGTGACCGCGCCTTCGTCGTCGTCGGGGTGAACGGAGGCCTGTCCACCAAGGCCAACCCGTGCCTGAGCACGCAGCTCGCCTGGGCCTGGCGGTCCTCCGGCGCCGTGGCGGAGCAGCCGAGGGCTCAGCTGTACCTGAACACCGCCAACCCGGGCGAGGTCCGGGACCAGGTCACCACCTGGCCGGGCGGCGGCAGCACGCCCCACGGAGCCTGCAAGGGCGACAACTCCCCGGCCTGCTCGTACCGGTACGGATGGAGCGGGCGGAGAACAGCGTCGAGGCCTTCTTCACCCCCGCCGCGGAGGCCGCCCGGGTGGAGACCGACCCCGGCCGCTACACCTGGTGGCTCGACGTCGAGACGATGAACACTGGCAGTCAGGCTCTGCCGAGGGGCTCGCACGCAACCGGGCCACGCTGCAGGGAATGATCGACTACCTCGAGAAGCGCGGCGCGGACGTCGGGATCTACTCGACCTCATTCCAGCTGATCCAGATCGTGGGTCCGGTGCCCGCCGACAGCTCGCTCGCCGGGCGCCCGAGCTGGCTGGCCGGGGCGACGACGCTCAAGGGCGCGCGGGCGAACTGCTCGAAGCGCCCGCTGGTGCCCGGCGGAGAGGTCACCCTGACCCAGTACGTGCAGGGCGGCTGGGACCGCAACCACTCCTGCGACTGACGTCCCCGCCGCGTTGACCGGGCGCTGGTCTGGTGCACCGGCCGGGAGGGGGTCAGGATGCTCGTCGTGTCGGACGACGGTGTGCCTGTCCCCCCGTCCCCCGAGCGCCCCCTGCGCGTCGCCGTCATCGGCGCCGGGCCGGCGGGCATCTACGCCGCCGAGGCGCTGACCCGGCAGGACGCCGTCCCCGTGGCGGTCGACCTCGTCGACCGGCTGCCCAGCCCGTTCGGCCTGGTGCGCTACGGCATCGCCCCGGACCATCCCAAGATGCGGGCCATCCGCGACACCCTGCACCGGACCCTCGACGACCCCCTGGTCCGCTTCGTCGGCAACGTCGAGATCGGGGCGGACATCACCCTGGACGGGCTGCGCCGGCACGTCGACGCGGTCATCTACACCTACGGCGCGGCGCTGGACCGGCACCTGGGCATCGAGGGCGAGGACCTTTCCGGCAGCCTGGCCGCGACCGAGTTAGTCGCCTGGTACACCGGTCATCCTGATGCCGACCGGTCCCGGGTGGAGGGGGCGCTGGCCGGCGCACGGTCGGTGGTGGTGGTCGGTGTCGGCAACGTGGCCCTCGACGTGGCGCGGGTGCTGGCGCGGACGGCCGACGAGCTCGAGACGACGGACATGCCGCAGCACGTCCTCGACGCGCTGGCCGGGACGCCGGTCGAGGAGATCACCGTGCTGGGCCGGCGGGGTCCGGCGCAGGCCACCTTCACCACTCAGGAGCTGCGCGAGCTCAGCCAGCTGGCGGGGGCCACCGTGCTGGTGGACCCGGCTGCACTGGAGCTGGACCCGGCGGCCGAGGAGCGGGCAGCGGGCGACCGCAACGTCACCCGGAACCTGGCGGTGCTCCGCGGCTGGGCCGGGCACGCCCCCGAGCCCGGCCGCACCAGGCTGACGCTGCGCTTCTACGCCCGCCCGGTGCGCATCCTCGGCGAGGACCGGGTGACCGGCGTGCAGATCGAGCGGACGGCGGTGGACGCCGAGGGCCGGGCCGTCGGCACCGGCGAGCTCGAGGTGCTGCCCGCCGACCTCGTCGTCCGCTCGGTGGGCTACCGCGGGACGCCCCTGCCGGGACTCCCGGTCGACGAGGGGTCGGGCACCGTTCCCCACGAGGCGGGACGCGTGCTGCGCGACGGCGCCGTCTCCCGGGGGGAGTACGTGGCCGGGTGGATCAAGCGCGGGCCCAGCGGCGTGGTCGGCACCAACAAGCACGACGCCCGGGAGACCGTGGCCTCGCTCCTGGCCGACGTCGCCGACGGCCGGCTCGAGACCGGAGGCCCGGTCGACGACCTGGTCCAGGAACTACAGGCCCGCGGCGCGGAGCCGGTGCTGATCGACGACTGGCGGGCCATCGACGCCGCGGAGGTGGCCCTCGGTGCCACCCGCGGCCGCGCCCGGACGACGCTGCACGAGCGAGAGGCACTGCTCGCCGCGGTCCGCGCCGCCGCCGCCCGACTGCGCTGAGTCCACGTCGCGGCGCGAGGTCGGGCATCGCACGGCGGCGGCGGGCCGGGAACGTCTGCGATCCGCCGGAGGGGACTCAGCCGCTGTTGCGCAGGGCGGTGGCGATGCCGTTGATGGTCAGCTGGATGTTGCGGCGGGCCAGCTCGTCGTCGTCGCCCTCGCGCCGCCGCCGGAGCATCTCGACCTGCAGGTGGTGCAGCGGTTCGAGGTAGGGAAAGCGGTTGCGGATCGAGCGGGCCAGCGACGGATTGTCGGCCAGCAGGTGGTCGTCGCCGGTGATCGCCAGGAGCATCCGGCAGGTACGCCCGTGCTCGGTGGTGATCTGGTCGAAGACCCGGGCACGCAGCTCCTCGTCGGGCACCAGCTCGGCGTAGCGGGCGGCCAGGCCCAGGTCGGTCTTGGCCAGCACCATGCCCATGTTGGACAGCACGGTGCGGAAGAAGGGCCAGCGGCGGTGCAGCTCCTGCAGCCGGGCCAACCGGTCGCCGTCGCCGTCCACCCAGGTCTCCAGCGCCGAACCGGTGCCGTACCAGCCGGGGAGCATGATCCGCGCCTGCGACCAGCTGAACACCCACGGGATGGCGCGCAGGTCGGCGATCGAGTTCCCGGCCTTGCGCGAGGGCGGCCGGCTGCCGATGTTGAGCTCGCCGAGCTCCCCGATCGGCGTCGCTGCCCGGAACCACTCGACGAAGCCCGGCGTCTCGTGCACCAGCCCCCGGTAGGCCTGCTGCGCCCGCGCGGCGAGCTCGTCGAGGAGCTCGTACGCCGCGTCGGCGTCCTCCCCGAGGCCCTCGATGTCGAGCAGGCTGGACTCGAGGGTGGCCGCGACGAGGGCCTCCAGGTTCCGCCGGGCCCGGTCGGGGTCCCCGTACTTGGCGGCGATGACCTCGCCCTGCTCGGTGATCCGCAGTGCTCCGGCGACGGCGCCCGGCGGTTGTGCCCGGACCGCCTCGTAGCTCGGGCCGCCGCCGCGGCCGACCGTTCCGCCCCGGCCGTGGAACAGCCGAAGCCGGATGCCCTGGGCCCGCGCCACCTCGACCAAATCGAGCTCGGCCCGGTACAGCGCCCAGTTGGCGGCCAGGTATCCGCCGTCCTTGTTGCTGTCGGAGTAGCCGAGCATGACCTCTTGGACGTCGCCCCGGGCGGCCAGCATCGATCGGTACAGCGGCTGGTCGAGGACGGCGGTGAGCGTGGTGGCAGCCGCCTTGAGGTCGTCGATCGTCTCGAACAGCGGCGAGATGCCGACCGAGCAGGTCGGCCCGGGTTCGGCGCCGGGGTCGAGCAGGCCCACCTCCTTGAGCAGGACGGCGACCTCCAGGACGTCGCTGACCGACTCGCACATGCTGATCACGTAGTTCGGGACGGCGCGCGGGCCCAGCAGCGCCACCTGGTCGGCGGCCGCCAGCAGCACGTCGAGCTCTCCGCGCACCTGCTCGGACAGCTCCGCGTCGGGGCGGACCAGTGGCCGGCGCAGCCTCAGCTCCCCGGCCAGCAGCTCCACCCGGGCCGCCTCGTCCAGCGATGCGTAGTCGTCGCACACGCCGGCCCAGGCCAGCAGCTCCCCCACCACCGACTCGTGGACGGCGGAGTTCTGCCGCATGTCCAGCCCGCAGAGGTGGAAGCCGAAGACCTCCACGCCCTCGCGCAGGCGGAGCAGGCGGTCGTCGGCGAGCGCCTCGGCACTGTGGCTTCGCAGCGATGCGTCGACCACGTCGAGATCGGCGCGCAGCTGATCCGGGGACTCATAGGCCGGCAGCTCGGCGTGCGGAGCCGGGCCGGGAACGGAGCCGAGGACCTTCGCCGCGGTGGTCGCCAGGCGTGCGGAGATCCCGTTCAGCGCCCGGCGGTAGGGCTCGTCGGCCCGGAAGGGCGACTCGTCGCGGGAGGCCTCGGCCAGTTCGTACAGCGGCTGCGTAGGTGTGACCAACCGGTCGGACATCGACAGCTCGTCGTGGAGCGCCGCCAGCTCGGCCAGGTGGTGGCCCAGCGCCGTCTCGGCCTGGCGGGTCGTCGCCCGCCGCAGGGCGTCGGCCGTGACGAACGGATTGCCGTCGCGGTCACCGCCGATCCACGAGCCCGGCAGCAGCATCGGCCGGGGAAGCAGCCGGGCGTCGGGCCAGCGCTGGTTCAGAGCCCGGCGGAGCTCGGCGTTGAGTGCGGGGACGACCTCGAACAGCGACAGCTCGTAGTACCGCAGCGCCTCGTCGATCTCGTCGGTCAGCCGGAGCCGCGAGAGCCGGAGCAGCGCGGTCTGCCAGAGGGTGAGCACCGACCGCCACAGTCGGGCCGACCACTCCGAGTCGTCGCCCTCGCCGGCCGCCGTCCGGTCGCGCTCCCGGATGAGCTCGGTGACCTGCCGCTGGACGGCGGAGATCGTCTTGCGCCGGACCTCGGTCGGGTGGGCGGTGACGACCGGGCAGACCAGCGCTCCGGCGAGCTCCCGCGCGACGTGGTCGGCCGGCAGGTCCGCCGCGTCCAACAGCGAGAAGGTGGCGGCCAGACTGCCCAGCTGCGGCGGCGAGCCCTCCCGGCGGTGGAACCGGCGGCGCCGCTCGTGGTGGATGTCCTCGGCGAGGTTGGCGAGCAGCGAGAAGTGGCTGAAGGCGCGGATGACGTGGTTGGCCGACCGGGCGTCGAGCCCGCCCAGCCGATCCGCGAGCTCGGCCCGGTCGACCTCGGACCGGCGGATCTTGAAGGCCTCGACGCGGGTGGACTCGACCAGGTCCAGGACGTCGGGGCCGGCCTGCTGCCCGATCACCTTCCCGAGGACCCGGCCCAGCAGCCGGATGTCGTCGCGCAGCGGGGCGTCGTCGGCCCGGTCGGCGGCGGCGTCGGCGGACGTGTCCGCGATGGAGGGCGCGTCGGCACGGCGGAGGTCGGCGACGTCGACGGTGGCTTCGGACACGGGCCGAGTATCCGGCTGCCGGATGTCCGGCTCATGTCGGGACCGGATGCAGTGCGAGCGGATGGTGCGGGGCCGGGTCAGCCGTGCTCGAGCTCCCGCAACGCGTCGGCGGCGAGCTGGTCTCCGGCCGCGGCACCCAGGCGGAACTGCTCGACGGCGCCTTCGAGGTCTCCGCGCTCGGCGAGCAGGTAGGCGAGGTTGTGGTGGCAGTGCACCTCGCCGGCCGCGATCCCGCAGCGGTAGGCCTCCTCCGCCGCCTCCTCGTCACCCATCTCGTCGGCGTAGAAGTTGCCCAGGGGCAGCCAGGCCACGGCCTCGCCCAGCTTGGCGCCCCGCTCCAGCACCGCCCGGGCCTCCGCCGGTCGGCCCGTCTCCCGCAGCAGATCCGCCAGATCGGCCCGGGCCGGCGGGTAGTGGTTCGCGGCCTCGCGCAGGTCGGCCTCGAGCGTCGGGTCCAGGGTGGCGCACCACCGCCAGCAGGCGAGGACGGCGGCGGACTCGGTGCAGCCGGCGCGGGCCATCCGTCCGGCGACGTCCATCGCCTCCAGCCGCTCCCCCTGCTCGCGCAGGAGGAAAGCCAGCTGCAGCCCGCCGGTCAGGTCGCCGGACTCCGCCGCTCCCCGGTAGGCGCGCATCGCCCCGGCGAGGTCACCCAGCTCCTCAAGGAGGTTGCCGAGGTTCCGCCAGGCGTCGGTCACGCCCCCCTCGACGGCGGCCTCGTAGGCGGCCACCGCCTCGGCGCCCCGGCCCTGGGCCCGCAGCGCGATCGCCAGGTTGAAGGACCCCAGGGAGTCGCCCAGCTCCGCGGCCCGGCGGAAGCACTCCTCGGCGTCCCGCTGGCGGTCGATCTCGGCGAGGTCGCAGCCGAGGTGCACGAGCGCAGCGGTGTCCACGGAGGCACGCAGCCGCCGCAGACGCGCATCGAGGTCCTCGGTCATGCCGCTGATGATCGCGGCGCGCGGCGCCCGGGACGACGGATTGGCGGGTTCCCTCACTCCATCGTGGTCCGCTTCTGCACCGAAGGGGGCAGGTCAGGCCCCGAAAGCGTCCCGCCAGGCCGGCATCAGGGCCCGCCGGGTCCACTCCAGGTACGGGATCTGCTGGTCCCCCCCGATCTGCAGGAGCGCCAGGTGGGTGTAGCCGGCGTCGGCGTACTCCTGAGCCGCCTCGAGGACGGCGCCCACGTCGTCGCCGCAGGGGATGCTGCCGGCGACGTCGTCCTCCCGCACGAACGAGCTGGCGGCGTCGAAGGCCGGTGGCCCGGGCAGCTCGGCGTTGACCTTCCAGCCCAGCCCGAACCACCGGAACAGCGAGTGCGCACGGGTGACGGCAGCGCCCATGTCGGTACCGAAGCTGATCGGCATCTGCCCGATCCGTGGCTTGCCGGCTCCACCGGCGGCGTCGAACCACTCGCCGAGCTCGGGCTTCGGCTCGACGCCGATCATGGCGTCGCCGAGTTCGCCGGCGATCCGGCAGGACTGCTTCCCCGACACGGCGACGCCGATCGGCACCCGTTGATCCGGGAGGTCCCACAGCTTGGCCGACTCGACGTCGAAGTGCTCGCCGCGGTAGTTGGTGTAGCCGTTGCCGTCGAAGAGCTCCCGGATGATGTGGATCGCCTCGACGAGCATGTCCTGCCGGACGTCGGCCGGCGGCCAGCCGCCGCCGACCACGTGCTCGTTGAGGTTCTCCCCGGAGCCCAGACCGAGGGTGAACCGGCCGTCGGCCAGGATCTGCAGCGTCGCGGCCTTCTGGGCCACCACCGCCGGGTGGTACCGGAAGCTGGGGCACGTGACGTAGGTCGTCAGCGGGATGCGCGTCGTGGCCTGGGCGGCCGCGCCGAGGACGGTCCAGGCGTGCGGCGCGTGGCCCATCTCCGACAGCCACGGGAAGTAGTGGTCGCTGCAGACGGCGAAGTCGAAGCCGACCTCCTCCGCGCCCACGACGTGCGCGACCAGGTCCTTCGGACCGGCTTGCTCGGTCATCATCGTGTAGCCCAGCTGCAAGCCCATGCGGCCCGGCTACCCGGGCCCACCAAGACACAACCGGTCGGCCGACCGCTGCCCGGACCGGCCGAGGCCGCCGGGCAGTGACCGTTGCCGCGCTGCAGCGCGGCACTCGCTGACAGCTGGCGGCCCTGGCCGATGCTCCTGCCCTCGCGCCGCCGGAGCATCTGCGGTCGAATCGACCTGTGACCGAGAACGGGATCGCGCGACCGCCCACCGGCGTGGGGCTCGACGGGCTGCGCACGGCGGCGGCCGGCTGCCGGGCGTGCGAGCTCGGGGAGCCGGCCACCCAGACGGTGTTCGGCGAGGGGCCGGAGAGCGCGCGGATCGTCTTCGTCGGCGAGCAGCCCGGCGACCAGGAGGACCGCAAGGGGGAGCCGTTCGTGGGCCCGGCCGGAAAGCTCCTCGACCGGGCGCTGGGCGACGCGGGCATCGACCGGCGGGACGCCTACGTCACGAACGCGGTCAAGCACTTCCGGTTCACGCCCACCCCCAAGCGCCGGATGCACCAGACACCCGGCCCCGAGCACCTGCGCGCCTGCCGGCCGTGGCTGGAAGCCGAGTTCGCCGTCCTCGAACCCGAGGTGGTCGTGTGCCTCGGTGCCACGGCAGCCAAGGCGCTGATCTCGCCGTCCTTCCGGATCACCAAGGACCGCGGCCGGCTGCTGCCCTGGACCGCGCCCGGCCGGGCCGCGGTCGAGGCCGCCGACGAGGACGAGGACGCGCCGTCCCAGACCTGGATGCTCGCCACGATGCACCCCTCGGCCATCCTCCGGACCCCGGACGAGAGCCGCGCCGCCGCCTACGACGCGCTGGTCGCGGACCTGAAGGTCGTCGCGCACGCTTTGTCGTGACCGCCCGAACTGCGGACCGCACGACGAGCGGGTAGACCAAGCGCATGGACCGGCTCTACACGGCAGAGGCGAGCGCCTACGGCCAGCGCACCGGTGCGGTGATCACCTCCGACGACCGGCTCGACCTGCAGCTGTCCCGGCCGGCGGAGATGGGGGGCGACGGCGGACCGGGCACCAATCCGGAGCAGCTGTTCGCCGCCGGCTACGCCGCCTGCTTCCACAGCGCGATGCGCTTCGCCGTCAAGGACGTCGGTCTCACGCCGAAGGACCTCGAGGGCTCGCACGTCACCGCGCGCGTGCACTTCCTCAGGGGCGAGCCAGGGGACTTCGGGCTGGCCGTGGACCTCGAGTTCACCGCGCCGTTGATGGACGATGACGAGAAGGCCCGCGCGCTCATGGAGCGGACGCACCAGATCTGCCCCTACTCCAGGGCGACCGCGGGGAACATCGACGTGCAGCTGAGCGTGGCTCGACACCCGCACTCCGCCTGACGGAGCCCCCGCATACCGGCGGCGCAGGTGGTCACCCGGCGGGAGGGCCCGACGCCTGCGCCGACCGGGAGGCGCGGAAGTACCAGAACGACGGCACGACCAGTGCCACCAGCACCATCGCCAGGACGACGAGAACGCCGCCGGACACCATCGCGACGCCGACCCCGGCCGCGCTGGCCATCGCCCCGGCCCGCAGGTCGCCCAGCCGCGGGCCGCCGGTCACGACGACGATGAACACGCCCTGCATGCGCCCCCGCATCTCCTCCGGGGCAGCCAGCTGCAGCATCGACGAGCGCAGCACCGCGCTGACCATGTCCCCCGCCCCGGCGACGGCGAGGCAGAGGACGGCGAGCCAGAGGGTCGGCGACAGCCCGAACCCGATGATCGCGACCGCCCAGACGACGATCGAGACCAGGACGACCGCCCCCTGGCGTTCCACCCGCGACACCCAGCCCGACGTCAGGCCCATGGCCAGGGCGCCGATGGAGATGCCCGCGAAGAGCCACCCCAGACTGTTGGGCGAATCGGCGAACCGGGTGGCCGAGAGCTCCGGGAACACCGCCTGCGGCCAGGCGAACATCATCGCTATGACGTCGACGACGAACGTCATCAGGAGCACCGGTTGGGTGCGCAGGAAGGTGAAGCCCTCCCCCACCCCGCGCACCGCCGCGCGGACGCTGAGCGGCCCGGCGTCCCGGCCCGGCGGCAGCGGTGGCAGGCCGCGCAGCAGCAGGACGGCGACCGCGAAGCCGACCGCGTCGACGGCATAGGCGAGGAACAGCGATCCGAGCCCGATCAGCAGCCCGGCCAGCAGCGGGCCGACGATGACGCCGACCTGCCGGACGGTCATGGCGAGCGAGTTCGCCGCCGGCACGCCGGCCGGGCCGACCAGCGCTGGGATCACGGCGGAGCGGGTCGGTGAGTTGACCGCGGTGAACCCGGAGACGGCGGCGGTGAGGATCCACAGCAGTACCAGGTTGCCGCCACCGGGCAGCAGCGCCTGGAGGGCCAGCAGCGCGCTGGTGACCGCGGCGCCGATCGAGGTGATCACGAGGAGCCGGCCACGGTCCATCGCGTCGGCGATGGCGCCGCCCAGGAGCCCGAAGACGATCAGCGGCACGAGCGCGACCATCGAGGTGACCCCGACCATGAACGACGAGCCGGTGAGCAGGTAGACCTGGAACGGGACGGCGACCAGGGTCATCTGCTGGCCCAGCGTGGTCGCCGCGATGCCCCAGAACAGCCGCCGGTAGCCGGGATGGGCCAGCGGGCTGGTGTCGAGCACCCACGCCCGCCGCCGAGGGACGGCCACCGGCTCCTCGACCGGTGCGCCTCCCTCGAGCGGATCGACGGGCTGGCTCAAGGCGCGAGGCGCTGGACGATCCAGCCGCCGCCCTCGGCCATGCCGTGCCCCCCGGGGGCGGACCGCACGAAGCGCAGCCGGTCGTGCAGCCGGTCGGCACCGCCCTGCCAGAACTCCACCCGTTCCGGGAGCACGCGGTAACCGCCCCACACCGGCGGCCGCGGCACGGGTCCGGGCGGGGTCTGCTCGTCGAGCGTGCGCACGCGGTCGGCGAGTTCCTGCCCGGACTCGACGACGGTCGACTGGACCGAGGCGACCGCGGCCAGTTGCGCGCCCCGCGGCCGGGGGTCCCACAGCGTGTCCGAGGCGGCGTCGCCGATCCGTTCGACCCGGCCGGCCACCCGCACCTGGCGCTGCATCGCGTGCCAGGGGAAGACCAGCGCCGCGCGGGGGTTGACGGCCAGCTGAGCCCCCTTGGCCGACGCGTAGCTGGTGCCGAACACGAAGCCGGTGGCGTCGTAGCCCTTCATCAGCACGATCCGCGCGTCGGGTGCGCCGTCGCTGTCGGCCGTGGCGACGACGACGGCGTTGGGCTCGGGGAGCTCCTCGGCGACGGCTTCGGCGAACCACCGGTCGAACTGCTCGACCCACGTGGGGGCGAGATCCTCGTCCCGGAGCCGGCGGGCGGTGTAGTCCCTGCGCATGGAGGCTAGGTCGGGCACTCCGCCATGCTGACACCGCCGGAGGCGGGATGCGCACCCCGCCAGCTCAGCGCCCCACGCGGGCTCCCGGACCCCGCCCCCCGTGCGCCGGCGGCTCGGGCACCGCCTAGGGTCGTCAGGCAATCGTGTGCGCCCAAGCGCTGGCGGCACGGATCCCGCGCGCAGAGGAGCATGCGAGATGGCTGACGACTTCGTACCGGGCCTGGAAGGCGTCATCGCCTTCGAGAGCGAGATCGCCGAACCGGACCGGGACGGTGGGGCGCTGCGCTACCGCGGTGTGGACATCGAGGATCTCGTCGGCAAGGTGACCTTCGGGAACGTCTGGGCGCTGCTGGTCGACGGCAAGTTCGGTCCCGGGCTCCCGCCGGCGGAGCCGTTCCCCATCCCGGTGCACACCGGTGACGTCCGCGTCGACGTCCAGGCCGCCCTGGCGATGCTGACCCCCATCTGGGGCTACCGCCCGCTGCTGGACATCGACGACGAGGAGGCCCGCGAGGAGCTCGCGCGCGCCGCCGTCATGGCACTGTCCTACGTCGCGCAGTCCGCCCGCGGCATCGGCATCCCGGCGGTGCCCCAGCGGCGCATCGACGAGGCCGCCACCATCGTCGAGCGGTTCATGGTGCGCTGGCGCGGCGAGCCCGACCCGGCCCACGTCGCCGCCGTCGACGCGTACTGGACCTCGGCCGCCGAGCACGGCATGAACGCCTCCACCTTCACCGCCCGCGTCATCGCCTCCACCGGCGCCGACGTGGCCGCCTCGCTGTCCGGCGCGATCGGCGCGATGTCGGGCCCGCTGCACGGCGGGGCGCCGTCCCGCGTGCTCGACACGCTCGACGGCGTGGAGCAGAGCGGCAACGCCGAGAAGTACGTGAAGGACCTGCTGGACCGGGGCGACCGGCTCATGGGGTTCGGTCACCGGGTCTACCGCGCCGAGGACCCGCGCGCCCGGGTGCTGCGCCGCTCCGCCGAGGAGCTGGGGGCCCCCCGGTTCGAGGCCGCCCTCGCCCTGGAGCAGGCGGCGCTCAAGGAGCTGCGCGAGCGGCGTCCCGACCGGGCGATCGAGACCAACGTCGAGTTCTGGGCGGCGATCGTCCTGGACTTCGCCGAGGTCCCCGCGCACATGTTCACCTCGATGTTCACCTGCGCCCGCACCGCGGGCTGGTGCGCGCACATCCTGGAGCAGAAGAGGACCGGCCGGCTGGTGCGACCGGCGGCCCGCTACATCGGCCCGGATCCGCGCAAGCCCGAGGACGTCGAGGGCTGGGACACCATCAAGACCAAGACCACGACCCAGGTCGCCCCGGCCTGAGCATGGTCAGCTGACCAACCGACGGCCCGGGTCCGCGCTCTGCGGTCCCGGGCCGTCGCCGTCCCTCCCCCACAGCACAGCACCGCACCGCACCGCACCGAAAGGCACTTCCCGGATGAGCATCACCATCCCCGCCGAGCTCCTGCCCGCTGACGGGCGGTTCGGCTGCGGGCCGTCCAAGGTGCGCCCCGAGGCACTGCAGGCCCTGGTCCGCGAGGGCGCCGCCGTTCTGGGGACCTCCCACCGCCAGGCCCCGGTCAAGCAACTGGTCGCCCAGATCCGGGCCGGCCTGCGCGACCTGTTCGACCTGCCCGCCGGGTACGAGGTCGTTCTCGGCAACGGTGGCACGACGGCGTTCTGGGACGCGGCGATCTTCGGACTGATCCGGCAGCGCAGTGCCCACGGCACCTACGGCGAGTTCTCCGCCAAGTTCGCCTCCGGCGTCGCCGAGGCGCCGTTCTTGGACGACCCGGTGATCGCCAAGGGCGCTCCCGGTTCGCTGGCGCTCCCGCCGGCCCAGAACGGCGTCGACGCCTACGCCTGGGCGCACAACGAGACCTCCACCGGGGTGATGGCCCCGATCGCCCGCCCCCGCGGCGGGGACGCCGACGCGCTCTTGCTGATCGACGCGACCAGCGGCGCCGGAGGTCTCCCCGTGGACATCGCCCAGACCGACGTCTACTACTTCGCGCCGCAGAAGTCCTTCGCCGCCGACGGCGGACTCTGGGTGGCGCTGATGTCGGGCGACGCCCTGGCGCGCGTGGCGGAGATCAAGGCCTCGGGCCGCTGGATCCCCGGCTTTCTCGACCTGTCGATCGCCGTGGACAACTCCTCGAAGGACCAGACCTACAACACGCCGGCCGTGGCGACGCTGTTCCTGCTGGCCGACCAGGTGCAGTGGCTGCTGTCCCTCGGTGGGCTCTCCGGCGCGGTGGCCCGCACGACCGAGTCCTCCGGCCGGCTCTACGACTGGGCGGAGAAGTCGTCGTTCGCGACGCCGTTCGTGTCCGACCCCGACCAGCGCTCACTCGTGGTCGGCACGATCGACTTCGACGCCTCGGTGGACGCCGCCCGGCTCGCCTCCGTGCTGCGGGACAACGGCGTCGTCGACACGGAGCCCTATCGGAAGCTCGGGCGCAACCAGCTGCGGGTAGGCATGTTCCCCGCGGTCGACCCGGACGACGTCAGCGCGCTGACCGCCTGCATCGACCACGTCGTCGAGCGGCTCTGACCCGGCTGGAGCGGACGTGCCCGATCTTCCCTCGGGACCCGACCGCGGCGACCTGTTCGCCATCGGTGGCGAGGCAGGCCGCATCATGGCCGCCGTCGACTGGGCCGCCACCCCGCTCGGGCCGGTGAAGAGCTGGCCAGCCACTCTGTGCTTCGCCATCCGGACGGTGCTGGTGTCGCGCCTGCCCATGGTCCTCACCTGGGGGCCGGAGTTCATCCAGTTCTACAACGACGCCTACGCGCCCCTCATCGGCGCCCAGCACCCCGCCATCGGGCAGGACATCCGGATCACCTTCGCGGCCGGCTGGGATGTCCTCGGCCCGCCGATCGAGCACGCCATGACCACGCTCGAGCCCTCGTGGTTCCCCGCGCTGCAGCTGCTCCTCGAACGCCACGGGTACCGGGAGGAGACGTTCTTCCGGGTGACCCACGCGCCGGTCTTCGGGGACCACGGCGAGGTGGCCGGGATGCTGTCCATCGGCTCCGAGGTGACCAGCGAGGTGATCGGCGCGCGCCGGCAACGGATGCTGCACGAGCTGTCCGCCACCCGCGGGGAGCTCGGCGACGAGGCGCAGATCGTCCGGGCGATGTGCGCCACGCTGCGCGGCGACCCGCTCGACGTCCCGTTCGCCGCGGCCTATCTCGCCGGCTCCGACGACGGGCGGCCGCACCTCGTCGCCACCATCGGCTGCGACGCCGCTGTGCTCCCGGCCGTCACTGCACCGGATGGTGCCGACGTCCTGGTGGCCATCGACGCGCTCGGTCTGGCCGGTGGCCCGTGGGGGGATCCGGTCACCGACGCGGTCGCGCTGCCCCTGACCGTGAGCCGGGGAGCCGAGCCCCTCGGTGTGCTCGTCGTGGGGAAGAGCCCGAACCTCGCCCTCGACGAGGACTACCGCTCCTTCCACGAGCTGATGGCCGGGCAGTTGGCCGCTGCGATCGCGACCTCACGGGCCTTCGAGGCCGAACGGCGGCGGGCGGAGTCGCTCGCCGAGCTGGACCGGGCGAAGACGACCTTCTTCTCCGACGTCAGTCACGAACTGCGGACGCCGCTGACGCTGCTGCTCGGCCGATCGCTGACGTGCTCGACGACCCGGCCGACCCGCTGCCGACTGGAGTGCAGGAACAGCTCAGCGTCGCGGTGGGGCAGCGTCTGCAGCGGCTGGTCAACGACCTGCCCGACTTCGCCAGCATCGAGGCCGGCCGGTCGACGCCCGTTCGCGTCGAGACCGAGATCGCCACGTTCACCGCAGAGTTGGCCGGCATCTTCCGCGCTGCCACCGAGCGCGCCGGGTCGCGGCTGACCGTCGAGTGCCCGCCGCTCGGGCGGCCCGCCTACGTCGACCCGCGGATGTGGGAGAAGGTCGTGGTCAAGCTGCTGGCCAACGCGGTCAAGTACACGTTCGTCGGCGGGATCGACGTCGCCCTGCGCGCCGAAGACGACCGGTTCGTGCTCACCGTGACCGACACCGGTGTCGGGATCGTCGCCGAGCAGCTGCCGCAGCTGTTCCAGCGCTTCCACCGGGTGCCCGGCGCGACCGCCCGCACCCGGGAGGGCACCGGCATCGGGCTGGCCCTGGTACACGAGCTGGCGGCCCTCCACGGCGGAACGGTCTCGGTGGAGAGCGAGCCGGGCACGGGCAGCACCTTCACCGTCGCGCTGCCGTTCGGCGCGCCGGACGTCGTCGGCGAGAGCGGTGTCATCGCGCCGTCGGAGGCCGCCCGTGGGGAAGCGGCGAGCTGGGAGCAGGACACGTCGCGGCCCGGGAAGCCGCCCGCCGGGACGGTGGGCGCCGACGTGCTGGTCGTCGACGACAACGCCTACATGCGGGCGTACCTCACGCGGTTGCTCGGCCGTCAGTGGACGGTCCGGACAACCGCGAACGGCGAGGAGGCGCTGGCAGCGGTCGCGGACCGGGCGCCCGACGTCGTGCTGACCGACGTGATGATGCCGCGGATCGACGGCTTCGAGCTGCTGCGCCGGCTGCGCGCCGACGAGGCGACCCTGCACATCCCGGTGATCATGCTGACCGCCCGCGCGGGCCAGGAGGCCTCGGTGGAGGGGTTGGAGGCCGGGGCCGACGACTACCTGGCCAAGCCGTTCCGGGCCGACGAGCTCATGGCTCGGGTCCGTGTGGCCCTCGAGCGTGCGGCCGGCCGGTCGGCGGCGCGGACCGCCGAACGAGCGAGGATGGGGGACACCACCTCGCCCCCTCCGGTCGAACCCGCCCCTGCCACCGAGCCCCGTTCCCCCTCATCCGCGTCCGACGACTCGCGGCCGGGCGCGCCCGCGCCGCGGCGACCGCAGGAGAAGGCGCCATCAGCGCCGGGCCGGGACGTGGACTGGCGCTTCCCCGCGGAGGCCGCCTCGATTCCCGTGCTGCGCCGCCGGCTACGGACACTGCTCGACGACGCCGGGGTCGAACACGACCAGGCGTACGACCTGCTGCTCGCGGCGTGCGAGGCGGCGACCAACGCCTTCGAGCACGCGCAGGAGCCGACGGAGCCCTTCTTCGACGTCACCGTGCACGTCGGCGAGCGCGAGGTGCGGATCGCGGTGCGCGACTACGGGCAGTGGCGCGAGCGCGTGCCCAGCATGGACCGCGGCCGGGGCTCGACGCTGATGAGCGCCTTCGGCGAGATCACCGCCACTCCGAGCCCGACCGGCACGACGGTGGTCATCGTCAGCCCCATGTCAGGTGACCGACCGACCCCTGCGACCGCCTGACCTAGACCGCTCCTTTCGTGTGCGCCGCGGTCCCGTTCCATGCCGTGGAACGGGGCGCCGGCGCCCTCCGACGACCTATTCCGTCAGCCAGGTGTCCTTCGTCGCGCCGTCGCGGTCGACGCTCGCCCGACCCGGATCCGCGTCCATCGCCACCCGCGTCCACGGCGCCGGAAGGGCATGGGTCGCCCCTGCGGCGCCAGCCACCGAGAACACCCGCAGCTCCACCCGCCGAGGCCGGACCACCCCTTCCACGAGGGTCGGCATGGTCGAGGACTCGACCGGCTCCTGCGCGACGAAGCGGTACGGCGCCGCCCCGACCTCCGCCTGCAG
Source organism: Actinomycetota bacterium (assembly GCA_030773535.1). Taxonomy (GTDB): domain Bacteria; phylum Actinomycetota; class Actinomycetes; order Mycobacteriales; family Geodermatophilaceae; genus Blastococcus_B. Next base: position 17,977 of record JALYMS010000171.1, read on the forward strand.
CGACGCGAGCTCGGCGGCCGAGCAGGAGGGGCCGTGGACCACGCCCCGCCCGCCGTACCCGGCGACCGGCTGGATGACGAGCTCGTGCAGCCGGTCCCGCACCTGCGCCCACTGCGCCTCGTCGGCCAGCACCCAGCTGGGCACCGACCCGAGCAACGGCTCCTCGCCCAGGTAGAACCGGATCATCGCCGGCACCCAGGCGTACGCCGCCGCGTCGTCGGCCAGCCCGTTGCCCGGCACGTTGGCCAGCCCCAGGCGGCCTGCGCGCACCGCCTCGGTCAGCAGCGACCCCAGCGGCGTGCCGATGGGCACGCGGAACCCGCCGAGCAGGCCGTCGTCGAACCGGCGGTAGAGGACGTCCACCGGCAGGCGCTCGCCCCCGACCGACACCTCCACCCCGCCGTCGATGCGCGGCCACAGGTCCGCGGCCCGCACCAGGGGGACGCCGAGCGCGTCGGCGAGCAGACCGTGCTCGAACCAGGCGACGTCGCTCTCCCCCGAGCTGAGGATCGCGATCCTCGGGCGCCCTACGAGCATACGTGGAGCCGCCGCCTCCAGTCCCGCCCGCAGCAAGGGCACGGCGTCTCGAGGATCGGCGGGCCGGGCGTCCTCGAACAGCTCCGGCAGCCCCCTCTGGAGGTCCTCCCGGTTGGCCAGCGCGTACCCGAGGCCCGCTGGCACCCGGAGATGGTCCTTGACGGCCAGCCACGAGCCGTCGGCGCTCCTGACCACGTCCGTGCCGGCCACGGTCGCCCGGGGCTGACCGGGCCAGGCCTGGGCGACGGCGTCGGGGTCGCGAGCGGGGCTGTGCGCGACGGCCCACTCCGGCAGCACCCCGGCGCGGACCACCTGGGGGGCCCGGTCGGGATCGTGCCGCCGTCGGCCGGCGGCCCGGTAGGCCTCGGCCAGGAAGGCGTTGAGCGCCCGGTGGCGCTGCTCCACCCCGTCGGCCAGCGTGGCCCACTCGGCCGTGGGCAGGATGCGCGGGATCGGGTCGAGCGGCAGGGGGCGGACGTGCTGGCGGCCGTCGGCCCAGGTGGACACGGTGACGCCCCGGTCGCGGCGCTCGGCGGCCATCCGGCCGGCGGCATAGGCCAGCCCGAACGGGCCGAGGCGCTGCAGGGTGGGCGCGAGCCGGCGGTAGGGATCGCGCAGCCGGCCGTCCGGCGCGACCGCCTCGTCAGCGGGGCATTCGGGGTACCCGGCGAAGAACTCCCCGCTCACAGCCAGCGATCGAACCACGCGGCGACCCGCGTGCTCAGTTCCACGAGCCGGTCGCGCCCCACGATGGCGTGGCCCTCACCCGGGAGGAGCAGCAGTTCGCTGACCGCTCCGAGTGCCTCAAGGGCCTGGTGCGCCTGCACCGACTCGCTGACGGGCACGTTGGTGTCGCGGTCCCCGTGCGCGAGCAGCACCGGCGAGGTCACCCTCTCCAGCGCCGTCATGGGCGAGAGGGCACCCAGCAGCGCGGAGTCGGCGACCGGATCTCCGTACTCGGTGACCGACGCGGCGGCCATCCAGCGCTCGGTGCCCGCGAAGAAGGTGCGCAGGTCGCTCATCCCGGCCAGGGTCGCGCCCGCCGCGAACAGGTCAGGCCATCGCGTCAGCGCCACCAGGGCGAGATAGCCGCCGTAGGACCAGCCGTACGCCCCAATCCGGCCCGGCTCGGCGATCCCTGCGGCGACCAGCGCGTCGACCGTCGCCCGGACGTCGGCGAAGGACCCAGCCCGCGCGGCGCCGTCGTCGCAGGTCATGAACGCGCGGCCGAACCCGCCGGACCCTCGCACGTTGGGCGCGAAGACGGTGAAGCCGGCGGCCACCAGGCCCTGCACCACCGGCGAGAACGCCGGTCGCTCCGTGCCCTCGGGCCCGCCGTGGAAGGTGACCACCGTCCGGTTGGCCCAGCTCACCCCGGGCGGGCGGTAGAGCCACCCCGACAGCTCCAGTCCGTCCTCGGCGAGGTACTCGTGGCGCACCGGCGTCACGAGCACCGCCGGGTCGGTACGCCGCAGCAGGGACGGCAGGGGCCTCGGCGGGCCGGCATCCTGGTCGAGCGGCACCGTCCACAGGCCGCGCGGTTTCCGGGGTCCCTGCAGTTCGGCGATCAGCGTCGCGCCGTCCGCGGCCAGCGACCAGCCGGACATGACGGGCTCGGGAAGCGCGACCTGTCGCAGCGGCGACCCGTCGACCAGGTCGTGCACCCAGAGCTCGGTGACCTCGCGGACGGTCCACACCGCCAGCACGGTGCCGTCGGCCCGCAGCGCGTAGCCGTCCAGGTCGGCGTCGGGCCGGTAGAGCACCACCCGTCCCTCGCCGGGGACGCCGTCATCGGACAGCGGGACGACCACCAGCCCGGCCCGGTCCGTCCCGGGCTCGCCCGGCAGCGAGGCCCGTACGGAGACGGAGCGGCCGTCGGGGCCGAACCGGCCGTCCTCCGAGGCGATGCCTCCGGGTGCGCCGGCCGACAGGACCCGGCGCTGGACGCCGGTGGCGACGTCGACGACGACGATGTGCCGGTAGCCGCGCGGGCCGCGCCGGGCCAGCACGAACCGCTCGTCGGAGGACACGGCGGTCACCCAGAGGAAGCCGCCCCGGGCGAGGGTCCGCTGCTCCCCGGAGTCCGCCGTGACGAGGACGACGTCGGCGCCGGGACCGTCGCCGGGGGCGATGGAGCAGACATAGGAGCCGGGGCCGGTCCACCTCCCGGCGAAGACCGTCGCCAAGGGGCCCTCCCCCGCGACGCGGCGGCGACCGGACCCGTCGGGACGTACCACGTGCAGCTCGGCGCGGATCGAGCCGCCGGGGCTGACGAGGTAGGCGAGCCGGGCCCCGTCGGGCGACCAGGCGACCGAGATGACCTCCTGGCCGGGCCCGGACAGGACGACGGGCGGTGTCCGTGCATCGATCGCGGCCATCTCCAGGCGCGGGATGCCGGACCGGTCGCTGACGTAGGCCACGCGCTCGCCGTCGGGGGACAGCGCGGGGCACCAGGCGCCCGGGGCGCCGGCGATGTCGGCGACGACGGCGTGGACGTCGTCCGGGAGCGGACCGACCGACAGCAGGTCCCCGGCGGGCGCGAGGGACCGCAGATCGGTCAACGGACCAGGCATCGCACTCCTCCGTTCTTCCTGCGGGATCGCCGATTGCCGGCCGAGCATGCCGACCGCAGGTTTCCGACACGTGACGTGTGCTCTCATCGGCCGGGGCGAGGCCCTCTCGCACCCCCCGTCCGGAGGAACTTGCCCGGAGCGCCTGCGCAACGCGCCACGCCGGGGCACCTGCGGCCCGCGCGCACAGCGCGCCGATAGCCTCGGACTCCGCTCTCTCTCCGGGACCGGGCCGTGCAGTTCAGTTGGAGGTCGCCCATGCGCACGCTGCGCCTCGTGGCGCTCTCCGACGACGGGCAGAGCCTCATCCTGTCGGCGGACGGCGCGGACCCCGACGGCGGTGAACGGTTCGAGCTGGCCATCGACGAGCGCGTGCGCGCCGCCGCCCGCGGCGATGCCCGCCGGCTCACCCAGATCGACGTCGACCTGGGCACCGAGCTGCCGCCGCGCGTCATCCAGGCCCGCATCCGTGCCGGCGAGACCCCCGAGCAGGTGGCGGCGGCCTCCGGCACACGGGTCGAGCGGATCATGCGTTTCGCCCACCCCGTGCTGCAGGAGCGCGCCCGGGTGGCCGAGCAGGCCCGCGAGGCGCGCGTACGGCTCAGCGAGGGTCCGCCCACCGTGCCGCTGACCGCGTTCATCACCGAGCGCCTGCGGCTGATCGACACCGACGTGGACGCCGTTCACTGGGACGCCCACCGGACCGGCGACGGCTCGTGGCTGGTCACCGGCGCCTGGCGGGCCGGACCGGCGTCCGGGACGACCCGCTGGTTCTTCGACCTCCCCTCGCGCACCGTCGCCCCGGCGGACGCGGCCACGCTGGACTTCGCCGAGGGGACCCGCGTGGTCCGGGTCGTCCCCGACGTGCCGGCAGGCATCTCCCCCGCGCCGTCGGCCCGGCGCGCGGTCAGCGTCGTCCGGAGCAGCCCTCCGGTGGACTCGGCGTCCGGGGATCCCGACGTCGACGGATGCACGACCGACGCCCTGGCCATCGACGCGAGGTCCCTCGGGACCGGGTCCTCAGGTGCCGTGGACGACGACCACGTCCGGGACGTCCACGCGCCGATCGGCTCCCCTGACGACCGCTCCGTCGACGACCTGCTGGACGAGGTAGCCGACCACGACACGGTCGTCCTCGGCCGCAGCGCCGAGGACGGGGAGACCGACGACGACCCCCGGGCCCGCATCCCGGCCTGGGAGGACATCGTCTTCGGGGTCCGCCGCCACCGCTGACGCTCGTCCGACCCGCTCAGCGGGGGAACAGCCCTTTTGACCTCGGCGTTGTTCCAGACATGTCAGCTTCTGTGTCCATGCCGCTCGGCGGCGTCCAGGTCGGTTCCTACGACAGCTACGAGCAGGCCCAGGCCGCGGTCGACTACCTGTCCGACGAGAAGTTCGCCGTGGAGAACGTCACGATCATCGGCACCGATCTCCGCATGGTGGAGACGGTGACCGGTCGGCTGACCCGTGGGCGCGCCATCGGCGCCGGAGCGGCGGCCGGTGCCTGGTGGGGGCTCTTCGTCGGCCTGCTGCTCGGCATCTTCGCGCCGGACGGCGGCGACTGGGTCAGCTCGGTGCTCACCGGTCTGCTGATCGGGGTGGTCTTCGGTGCCATCTTCGGTGCGATGGGCTACGCCGCCACCCAGGGCAAGCGCGACTTCACCAGCACCAGCAAGATCACGGCCGGCCGCTACGACGTGATGTGCAACCCCGCTCACGCCGAGGAGGCCCGGGCGATGCTCGCCCGCTTCTCGCTGCGCGGCTGAGCGCCCCCGAGGGGCCAAAAGCACGCTTGCGGCCCCTCAGCGCAGGGCGGCGAACGCGATTGCGGCCGCGGCAGCGACGCCGAGGGAGTCGACGCCCGGCCGCATCGGGACCCGGGCCCGCAATCGCGCCGCCTGCTGCGCCGCGGGCGTCAGTCCCGGGCCCTCCGCGCCGAGCAGCACGGCGGTGCGCGGGTGCGCCCGGGGATCCACCTCGGCGAGGTCGACGGCGTCGGCCGCCGGGGTGAGCGCGACCGTCGTGTAACCCGCCGCATGGACCCGCGCCAGGTCGCCGGGCCAGTCGGGCAGCACGGCGAAGGGCAGCGCCAGGACGTGCCCCATCGAGACCCGCACCGATCGGCGGTACAGCGGGTCGGCGCAGCGCGGGTCGAGCAGCAACGCGTCGACGCCGAGGGCGAGCGCCGAGCGGGCGATCGAGCCGAGGTTCTCGTGGTCGTTGAGCCCCTCGAGCACGGCCAGCCGCCGCGGCGCTTCCGGATCGGGACCGGCGAGCAGCGCATCAAGATCAGCGGGAGGACGCCGGTCGGCCGACGCCAGCACGCCACGCGTGAGCCGGAAGCCGATCACCTCAGAGAGCACCCACTTGTCGGCCTCGAACGCCGGCACGCCGTCGGGCAGGTCCAGCGCCGCGACCCGGCCGGGCACCCCGAAGACCGCCCGGACGGAGTAGGGCGAGGCCAGCAGCCGTTCCACCGCCGGGACGCCCTCGACGATCACCGGGGCCGTGCCCGTCGGCACGCCGTCCCGACGGTCGCCGGCCTTCAGGTCGCGGAAGTCGGCCACCCGCGGATCGACCGGGTCGGTGATCACGACGGGCTGGACGGGCACGACGACGATCATCCCCGGCGCCCGAGCCCCCGCCTGCTCAGGCCACGACCCCAGCCTTGTCGTCGCCGCCCCAGTGGCACGGGCCTGGGGCGACGACCACGGGGCTGGGGTCAGCGGCGAACCAGGGACCAACGACTCCGTTGACGCCGCGTCCTCAATTCATCTAGCGTTGAATTCATCAGCCGTTGAGTTCTCGGAGTGGCCATGGACAACGCAGTCACCGTCACCGCTCTAGTGGTCGACCGGGGAAGGCGCCAGGTTCTCCGCGGTCTCTCCTTTCTCGCTCCCCGCGGGCAGGTCACCGGTCTGCTCGGTCCCAGCGGCAGCGGCAAGACCACGTTGATGCGGGCCCTCGTCGGTGTGCAGGTGGTCCGCTCGGGCACGGTCACCGTGCTCGGCGAGCCCGCCGGCTCCCCCGCCCTGCGCAGCCGGGTCGGCTACGTCACACAGGCGCCGAGCGTCTACGACGACCTCACCGTGCGGGAGAACGCCCGCCACTTCGCCGCCGTCTACGGCCGGAGCCCGCGGGACGCGGACGCGGCGGTCGCCGACGTGGGCCTGGGCGACGCCGCCGGCCAGCTGGTCCGCGACCTGTCCGGCGGGCAGAAGGGCCGGGCCTCACTGGCCTGCGCGCTCGTCGGCGCGCCCGACCTCCTGGTGCTCGACGAGCCCACCGTCGGCCTGGACCCCGTGCTCCGGGTCGAGCTCTGGGACCGCTTCCATACGCTCGCCGCGGCAGGTACGACGCTGATCGTCTCCAGTCACGTGATGGACGAGGCCGGCCGTTGCGACCGGCTGCTCCTGCTCCGCGACGGCGAACTGCTCGCCGACTCCACGCCGGCGCAGCTGCGCGCCGACGGCCGCTCCGAGGATCTGGAAGAGGCGTTCCTCAACCTGGTCCGCGCCCGTGAGGAGGCGGCGGCATGACCGCCACGAGGACCCCGATCCGTACCCCGGTCGCCCACCTGAGCCCCCGCCTCACCACGGCCACCGCCGGACGGGTACTGCGTCAGCTGCGGCACGACCACCGCACCATCGCGATGATGCTGGTGCTGCCCAGCCTGCTGCTCGGGCTGCTCTACCTGCTGTGGAAGGACCTGCCGACGCTGCCGGGGCAGGCGAGCGTCTTCGACCGGGTGGGCCTGACGATGCTCGGCATCTTCCCCTTCGTCGTCATGTTCCTGGTCACCAGCATCGCGATGCTGAGGGAGCGCACGTCGGGCACGCTGGAGCGGCTGCTGACCACGCCGCTGGGCCGGCTGGACCTGCTGCTCGGCTACGGCCTGGCGTTCGGGCTCGCAGCGGCGCTGCAGGCGCTGGTCACCGTCACCGTGGCGACCACCGTCTACGACCTGGACGTGGTCGGCGACCTGTGGCTGGTCGTGCTCATCGCCGTCCTCGACGCGGTGCTGGGGGTGGCGCTGGGGCTGCTCGCCAGCGCCTTCGCCCGCAGTGAGTTCCAGGCCGTGCAGTTCATGCCGGTCATCGTCCTGCCGCAGTTCTTCCTCTGCGGCCTGCTCGTTCCCCGCGAGCAGATGGCCGGCTGGCTGCAGGCGATCAGCGACGTCCTCCCCCTCACCTACGCCGTCGAGGCCCTCCAGGAGGTCGGCAGGTCCGCGACGGCGACCGGCACCATGTGGCGGGACGTCGGCGTCGTCGCCGGCGCCGCCCTGCTCGCCCTCGCGCTGGCGGCGGCGACCCTGCGGAGGAGGACCAGCTGAGCAGCGAGCAGATGGGCAGACCGGACCGGTCGGCCGGGCGACGTCG
>JALYMS010000172.1 GCA_030773535.1 Actinomycetota bacterium
GGATCCAAGGCCATGATCGAGATGGCGGCGCTGGCCAACACGACGGGTCTCGGGGTCTCGACCCGGGGCATGCACGGCCCGCCGTCCACCGTGCCCACCCTGCAGGACACCTTCGCCCTCGTCGAGGACGGCGGTGTGCTGGAGCGGGCGGGCGTGGTCGACTACTGCACCGGTCCGGTCGCGCCGGGCGTGTTCGTGGTGGTCCGCACCGACGATCCCTACGTCAACCACGAACTCACCTATCTGAAGATGGGCCCGGGGCCTTACTTCACTCTCTACCGGCCGTACCACCTGGCGAGCGTGGAAGCGCCGCTCACCATCGCCGAGATGGTGCTGGACCGGCGGGCGAGCCTGACCGCCGAGCACTGGACGGCCGAGGTGGGTGCGGTGACGAAGGCCGACCTGAGCGCCGGCACCGTGCTGGAGGGCATCGGGGGCGCACACGTCCACGGCATGATCGAGGACGCCACCGACTTCGCGCTCGGGCAGCGCGTCCCGCTCGGCGTCGTCGCGGGGGCGCGGCTGCTCCGGGACGTCCCGGCGGGGACGTACCTGACGCACGACGACGTCGAGCTCGACTCGTCGTCGACGATCGCGGCGCTGCGGCGGCTGCAGGAAGCGCACCCCGCGGGCAGCGTGCCCAGCGCGTCCGAACTGCTCGCCACCATCGGTGGCGTGCTGGCCTGAGCGGGTACTTGCCCCGGTCCTAGGCTGGCCGCATGACCTCGCGCCGGGCCCTGCCGCGGGCAGCGCTGGTGCTGCTCGCGGCAGGCTCCGGTACTCGTACGGGCCACCGGACGAACAAGGTGTTCCTCACCCTCGCCGGCCGCCGGGTGTTCGTGTGGACGCTCGACGCCACCCGGCACGATCCCGACATCGGCCCGGTGGTCCTCGTGGTACGAGCCGACGAGGAGGAGGCAGCCCGGGCGGTGCTGGCTCGGGAGGCCCCGGGCCGGAACGTGCGGGTCGTGGCCGGCGGGAGCACCCGGCACGCCTCGGAGTGGAGCGCGCTGCAGGCTCTGCAGCCCGACGTCGAGCGAGGGGAGGTGGACGTCGTGGTCGTGCACGATGCAGCCCGTCCGTTGAGCGGTCCGGCACTGTTCCGCCAGGTCGTCGCCGTTGCCCGCGCCCACGGGGGGGCGGTCCCCGGCCGGCTGCAGCCGGCGTTGCTGCACCGGGACGGCCTGTCTCCGCGCTACGGGGACGCCGTGGCGGTCCAGACGCCGCAGGCTTTCGGTGCCCAGGCGCTGCTGCGGGCCTACGCCGCCGCGGACCGGGACGGATTCGAGGGGTCCGACACCGCATCCTGCGTGGAGCGCTTCGCGCCGGACCTGCCGATCCGGCACGTGCCGGGAACGCCGACCAACATCAAGATCACCTATGCCGAGGACCTGTTCCTCGCCGAGGCTCTGCTGGCACGGTCTTCCTACGACCTGCGCCGGCTCGGCCTGCGGACCTCGAGCCCCGGACAGGGAGGTGGATGAGGTCCATGGACGTGGAGTATGCGGATCTCACGTGCGCGGCCTGCGGCCGCTCCTGTGAGCACGAGCTGCGGCACGTCGGCCGGCTGCTGCACAGCACCATGTGCACCTCGTGCGGGCACGTCGTCGAAATGCCCTCCCGCACGTTGCTGCGGGCCTACGTCCACGACCTCGAGCAGCGGGTCGCCAGCAAGCCGAGCAGACTCGCCCGGCGGGCTCGACAGGACCCGTGGCAGTTCGTCAGCGAGCTGCCCACGGCGCTGCTGCGCCAGCCGGCGAAGCTCGCCGGTGAGTTGTGGGAGCTGGTCCGCGGGCGCTGATTGCTCCTGGCTCCGCCCACTCAGCGCTCGCGGAGGATCTGGTGGAGTCCGTGCAGGCACTCCAGCAGCTCCAGGTCCTCGCGGTCGCTGACCCGCCTGGCGCTGGAGGGCACCTCGACCGGCACGACGACGCCCATTCCGGTGAGGGCGTGCACGAGCGTGGGCAGGTCCGCCAGGTCACCGGCGAGCGGGAACCGGGAACTGAGCCCGTCGAGCAGGTCGGGCCCGACGACGACCGGGGAGGTGAGGGCGGCGAGACTGTTCCGGTCGATGGTGTTCACGACCGCCCCGTCGACTACTTCCTTCAGTGTGTCGGTGACCGGGCGCACGCCGATGACGGCGGTGCCCGGGCCACCCTCCGCTCTCCGCCGCA
>JALYMS010000173.1 GCA_030773535.1 Actinomycetota bacterium
AGGGTCTTCAGACGCCCGTCGCCGCCGACGTAGCGCAGGTTCACCTGGCGCAGCCCCAGCTGTTCGATCGCCCGCACGAGATCGCCGGCGGTGAAGTCAGCCGAGGGCTTGCCGAGCAAGCGGACGATCGGGTGGGGCTCGAACGCGTCGATGGGCATATCCCGTTCTACCAGCGTCAAGCCGCAGAGGTACCGATGAAGGCTACGCTGCGCCAGTCCTACGAGGTGGGTGACCTTGCTCTGCTGCTGGTGGACTGGTCGATGCGAGGCACCGCCGCGGACGGTCCGCCGGCGGACCTCAGCGGTACCGCAACGTGGCCCGCCCTGGTGTCGACGGCCAAGGGCGCGACGTGGTCGAAACCCATTCGGCACCACGTAGCGCAATGCCCCATCGGGATCCCGCCCCCCTCATCGCGCCGAGGTGTCCCGAACCAGAGCTCTCGCCGGCACTGAAGCGTCTCGGGCACCGATCCCCTGCGGGACGCTGATCGTCGGCTCCGCCGAACCGTGCCGACATGGTTGTAGCGGGTTCCGTCAGCGGGACTGGGATCACCCGGATGGTTCGCCAGCCGGCATGGTCATGAACGGATGTGCGGCGAAGACCAGGGCTTGGTCGTATGCCTGCACCGTCGTGGAGGCCCCGGGGTGCAGCCGCCCGGCGAGTTCGAGGCTGACCATGCCGTGGACCACCGCCCACAGGTGCAGGGCGATCCGCTCGGGATCGCCGGCGAGGGCGCGCGCGTCGATGCACCCGTGGACGGCGTCGACCAGGGGCCGGTAGGTCGCCTGGGCGGCTGTGGCGTCCTCCGGGGAAGGGTCGAAGCCGGGCGTCGGTGGGCCGAACATCAGTCCGTAGAGGGTCGGGCTGCTCAGCGCCGCCCGCCGGTACGCGCGACCGATCTCGCCCAAAACCTGTAGGGGCTCCACGCTCGACTGTGCTGCGTCGGCCAGAGCTGCACCGAGCCGGTCGAACCCTTCTCGATACATCGCCGCCAGCAGCTGCTGCTTGCTTCCGAAGCGGGTGTACACGCTCATCGTCGAGGTACCGGCCGCGACGGCGAGCTTGCGCAGGGACAGGCCGTCGATCCCGTGCTCGATGAGCAGCCGTCCGGCCTGATCGACGAGCCGGCGGGTCACGTCGTCCGTGGCCGTTGCGAGATCGGGCTTGTCCGGGTCCACACTAGGAACTATAACAGTGTTATGAACCCCTCGTCGCTGGCCACGCCCTCGGCGCCTGCCTGGCCCTCACCCTGGCTGGTTGGCAGCTGCTGCGGCGGACACGCGGCGACCGCGCCCATCGCCTCGTCGGCCGGGTGTGGGTCGTGGCCATGTACTGGACGGTGCTGAGCTCGTTCTTCATCAAGCAGCTCGACCCCGGCCACTTCAGCTGGATCCACGGGCTGTCGGCATTCACCTTCCTCACCCTCACGCTGGGCACCTGGGCACCTGGGCAGCGATCCGCGGTGGGATCGGACTGCACCGCCACTTCATGCGCGGCTCCTACCTCGGGCTGATCGGGGCCTTCCTCGGCGCGGTAGTAATGCCGCTGCGCGACATCCCGCAGCTGCTGATACACCGGCCCCTGATCCTCGCCGCGGCGACATGTGCGGTGGCCGTCTCCACTGTCACGGTCGTCGCGGTCTGCACCGGCCATCTCGACCGCCGACGCACGGTCCCCCTGCCAAGCGAACGGCCCCTATGGCCGCCCCCGGGCCTGCCCCAGTAGGGGAAGTCGACCGCTGGGTGGATTCCGACGGTGCCGAACACCTTCCTGCGCTTGTCGATCGGGCCTTTCAGGCCCTGCACCCACCCAGCACCAACAACCAGCCGTACCGGGAGCGGGAGAGCCGCGGCTTGCCCCTCCCGCCACTCGACAAGGAGCCCAACCTGTGAACGCCCGGCGCGCCTACGCCCTGATCTACCTGGCAACGGTCCTGTCGCTGGGTCACCACCTCGACCACGCCATCCGAGGCAACCACATCGGCTGGCCCCTCAGCGCAGAGGTCACCTCGTTCACGTACAGCCTCGGCGTCTATCCCCTCATCCTGCTCGGCCTCTTCCTGTCCCGCGCCGGGAAGGCCGGCGCCGGTTATTGGGCATGGCTGTTCGGGATCGGCGTCGTGTTTCTCACCGCGGTTCACTTCGGCCCCACCGCCATCGAGCCCCCGCACGACATCATCGACCTTCATCAGCCTCCGCTGCTGGGCTGGCTGGCCTTCGCCGAACTGCTGGTCCTCCTCGCCGCGCTCGTCGCGAGCTTCGCCTACCAGATGCGCCTGTGGCTCCGGGACCGACCCAGGCCGTCGTAGGAAACCACCGGCCGGGCACCGGCAAGTGCGGCAACCGAGGAATCGGCGCATTCCGCAGGGGGCTCTGAACGGCACCAGTCGGGTCGACACTGGTGCCCGTGGCGCACCTGTCCGACGACGTTCTCTACTGCCAGGCACGGGAGGAGGTCGCCTGGTGCACCACGCTGCGCCCCGACGGCTCCCTCCACACCACCCCGGTGTGGTTCCCCTATGCCGAGTGGAGTTGACCCGCTTGAGTGGACACCTCGCTTCGGCGGCCTCAGGCTCAGGCAGCGGTGTTGAGAGTGTGCCGTGCTTCGAACGTCGCCGGGGCGATCTGGCCGAGAGTCGAGTGCCGCCGGCGCGGGTTGTAGAACGTCTCGAGGTAGTAGAAGACGGCGAGCTTGGCCGCGCGTCGGGTGGTGAAGCGTCCGCCGGGCTGGTGGTCGAACAGCTCGCACTCGAGCGTGGCGAACACGCTCTCGGCAAGGGCGTCGTCGAAGCAGTCGGCGACGCTGCCCATGCTGGCCAGGACGCCGTGGCGGCGCAGCTCCCGCGAGCGCGTGGGAGCTGTATTCGCCGCCTCGCCGGGACCGACCCGCTCGAACAGGCTCCGCAGGCGCTGTGCCGGCGCGCGGCGGCCGTGCGCGTGCAATGACAGGGAACGGACGGTGCCGGGTATGGCGACCAACAACTCGACGTGGGCGTGGACCGTGCTGCAGCACAGAACGTCGCGCGCCCGATCGCAGGCCTGCATGCTGACCACATGGAACCGGTAAAGGGCACTCCAGTGGACGCGACGGAGCACCCGCGGCCGCTGCTGCGTCGTCCGGTCACGTCGCTGGACGGCGAGTGGGACCTCGCCGTCGACGCGGACCTACTGCGCGACAGCCCCGGTGCGGTGACCTTCGACCGCAGGATCGTGGTGCCCTTCGCGCCCGAGACCCCGGCGAGCGGCGTCCGGATGGACGGGCCGGTCCGACGGGCCTGGTACCGCCGTCCGCTGCCGCCGGCCCGCTCGGGACGCCGGACCCTGCTGCACCTGGGCGCGGTCGACCGCATCGCCGACGTCTGGGTCGGCGGCGCGCACGTCGCGCGCCACGAGGGCGGCTACACGCCCTGGAGCGTCGACGTCACCGACTACCTCGGGAAGGATGGCGCGGACCTGGTGGTGCGCGCCGACGACGACGAACGCGACCTCGACGTACCCCGCGGCAAGCAGGAGTGGCAGGAGGAGCCGCACTCCATCTGGTACCCGCGGACGACCGGCATCTGGCGCTCCGTCTGGCTCGAGCAGGTCTCGCCCGTCCACATCGAGGATGTTCGCTGGTCCGCTGACGCCCGAACCACGACCGTCGAGGTGGCCGTGCAGCTGCCGGAGCAGGCCGTGGGGCATCGCATCCGCATCCGCCTGCGCGCCGGCGACCGGCTCCTGGTGGACGACGACGTGCTGGTCACCTGCCCGGAGGTGCGGCGAGCCTGGGCCCTGGGCGACGGCGGATCCGACGACCGCCATGCGCTGCTCTGGGAGCCGGCGCGACCGGCCCTCGTGAACGCCGAGCTGGCCCTGCTCGACCCACGCGGCGATGTGGTGGACGAGGTAGCGTCTTACACCGCCGTCCGGGACGTCCGGGTCGAGGAGGGCCGGTTCCTGCTCAACGGCCGGCCGCAGCCGCTGCGCCTCGTGCTCGACCAGGGGTATTGGCCGGGGAGCGGTGCCACGCCACCGGACGGCGACGCGCTGCGCCGCGACGTAGAGGTCACGCTGGCGCTGGGGTTCACCGGGGCGCGCAAGCACCAGAAGACTGAGGACCCCCGCTACCTGGCCTGGGCCGACCGGCTGGGTCTGCTGGTCTGGGCGGAGATGCCCAGTCCCCAGCGGGCGGGGGATGCGGCGGCCCGGCACCTGCTCGCCGAGTGGCCGGAGGTCGTCGTGGCCCACCGCGGCTACCCGTGCGTGGTGACCTGGGTGCCGCTCAACGAGTCGTGGGGCGTCAGTGGGGCCGAGCGCGACGCCCGGCAGGCGGCCCTGGTGCGCGCCCTCACCGGCGTCGCCGACGCGCTGGACGGCACCCGGCCGGTGTCGGCCAACGATGGCTGGGAGACCACCGGCGGCGGCATCCTCGGCGTGCACGACTACGACCAGGACCCCGGACGGCTGGCCGCCCGCTACCGGGACGCCGGCGCCCTCGCCGCGACGCTCGGACGCCGCCGCGACGACGGCCTGCTGCCCGATCTGGACCGTAAACCGGCCGGCGACCGGGTCGTCGTCCTCTCGGAGTTCGGCGGCGTCGCGCTGCGGACGGGGCAGGAGGAGGCAGGCGCCTGGGGGTACGGGGACGTCGGCTCGCCGGCGGAGCTGGTCGCGCGCTACCGGGACCTGTGGGCCGCCGTGCACGCCACCGACGTGCTCGCGGGCGCGTGCTGGACGCAGCTGACCGACACCTTCCAGGAGGTCAACGGACTGCTGCGCGCCGACCGGACCCCCAAGGCGGACCTCGCGGAGCTTGCCGCGGCCACCCGCGGCCACCGCGGCCGCTGACGGCGCGGTCGAAACGGCCGCGTCCCCGGTCGACCCCGAACGGGTCCGCCGGTGCGGTGGGCTTCGGCTCCGTGTTGGGGGTCCGCCTCGCATACGCGGGTCGCCGCGGAGGCAAACGGTCGGAGGGCGTACTCATCGGGCGGGCGCGCGCGATGACAGCGATGAGATGGCCGCGCGTGGGCAGGCCAGCATGATCATCGGGACGTCGGGTCGCGCCGCCACCTTCCGTTCCCCCTGACCGCCGAGAACCGGGCTGTCGCAGGTCGGGCAAGGGCGGGTTGACTGGTCCTAAAGCCTGGGAACGGGTCGCCGGCCGGCGGACCTGTCTCACCTCTGCCAAATCGTTGTCCTCCGGGTGCCCTGGACCCCTGCCAAGCTGAATCGGGCAGATGGTGCTGGGGCCTGTTGGCGCCGTCCTCCGCCACTCCTCCAGAAGGCCTGATCTATCTGCCACATTGTGTGGCCGCTGTGGCCGTCCACGGTCGTGCGCGCCAGTCCACCGACGTCGAAAGAGCCGTCCGACCTGCACATTCGTACGGCGGTGAACGACCGTGACCCTCAGCCCCGCGGACTGTTAGTTGCAAGGGTCGTCACCGCCCACGTCGTAATGGCGACGGGGCTCTGTGCGCCGGTCAAGCGGCCTCGGCGTGGTGCCACGATGATGACCAAACGGCCCGGTTCACGATCGTTCGTAGGTGGTTATCCGCAACAGCGCAGCTTCCTGACCTGCGGCGACGGACTAGGATGGTCACCCGCGGACACCCCTCAGCCCCCTGGCAGTGCCGGTGGGATATTTCAGCCCACGCCAGTGCTGTTGGTCCGGAGTTGCCCACCCGCCCGGCGAACTTCCAAGCGTTCAGGTTCGTTGGTCGGCTTGGGCTTGCTGGTTCCGCCACTGTCGTCTTCTCGGGGAACAATCAGCGTGTGCTCGACTGGGATGGCTTGGAGGCAGACCGCGTCGAGCGCGTTGTTCAGATCCTGCTTCGGGACGACTTCGGCGCGCAGCCGATCGATGGCGTGGGCGGAGATGAGGCGCAGGACGTGCGCTGGGAGAGCCCGACGGTCTGGTGATCTTCGAGGTCAAGTCATTCCGCCGGCGGTTGGATAAGCCACAGCGAGGTCAGATCAAGCGCTCTCTGCGGCGTGCAGTAGAGATTCACGCGCCCGCACGATGGGTGCTGGTCACGTGAACGATTCCAACTCCCGGAGAACTGCGAGGCCTGCTGCACGACTACGCGCGCCCGATAGCCGATCCCCTTGCGGTGACGCGGATGGCCATGTGGAGGAGTGCGGACCGCAGCGCGCGTCCTGGTGCCAGCGTGGTGGCCAGAGGGCCGCGTTCCCAATGGTTCGCGGCGGTCTGTTGCAGTGCCTTCTCGCCTCTGACCTCGGCGGCCGCGTCTGCGGATTTTCGCGAACGCCCCTCAGCCGACCTGGCAAGCCGGGGCGAGTAGGGCCGCACGACGTCGTGTGATCAACCCTCGCCTCAGTGGGCGCGCCCGACTGTCAAGGACGGCACGCGTCTCGGCGATGTGCCACGTCGACCACGGTCACCGTTCGGCTGTGGTCGTCGATCCGGTAGATGACGCGGTAGGTGCCGCGGCGTGCGCTGTGACAATCGTCCAGCGGGGGGCGGAGCTGCTTCCCGACCCGATAGGGGTTGTCGAGAAGTGGTCCGACGATGAACCCGTAGGCGGCTGTCGCGACCGCTTCCGGGAGATGCTCGGTGAGTTGCCGGCGCGCGGTGGGGGTGATGGCCAGGACGTGGCGCGCCTGGTGCTCGGTCAACTGGTGGCGTGTCGGCGCTGCATTGCGCCGTCGAGGTCTTCCTGCGTTTCAGCTTCACCGCGGGCGATTTCGATGTCCGAGGCCTGCAGCCTTCGCATGGCGTCCGCGTCGGCGAGGATCTCGATGGTCTCTTCGAGGGACTCGAGGTCCTCCGTCGCCAGGAGAACAGCGGAAGGCTTGCCGTGCACGGTCAGGTAGACGCGTTCGTGCTGACCACTGACCTGGGCGACCAACTTGGACAGGTGCGCCTTCGCATCGGCCAGCGAGAACGTCGCCATGGTCAGAAGTATGACCAGACTGGGCTGCGTCGTCCAGTGCTGCTCTCACACCGAGTGAGTCCGCGCGGCTGGCGCGTGGATCGTCGAGACGGCGCCTGAACCGGCGAGGGATGAGCCCGGCTCATCGGCGAGTTGGCGGAGGACACGTCGTCCGAGGCCGCGCTCGGCAGAGGCCGCGACGGTGGAAGCCGGATCCATGCAGCTCGGGGTGGTGATTCCTGACCGCCATTTTGACCACCATTGCCCAGTTCGGGGCGGTTCGCCCTGATTCATCTCCGTTCCGTATGACCTCGGACCTGGGAATGCGTACTTCGACAGACCGGGGAACCCGCGGCCGACGTCTGGGGGTCAAGAGGTCGCAGGCTCAAATCCTGTCAGCCCGACAGTACGAGAGTGCAGTTCCGGGGCCGTGTCCGGAAAGATCCCGACCGGCCCCTGCGCGCTTACTGGGACGGGTTGTCCACCATTTCGTCCGCACCGGCCGAGAATGTCGACCGCCCGGCGTGAGACGTTCGGCGCGACGTGGCCGTAGACGTCGCCGGTGATGGCGATCGACGAGTGGCCGGGGACCTCGCAGACCACCACATTGAGCGAGGCACGACGTTGGTGAGCAGCACGCTTGCTGCCGAGTGCTCGGGTGTGTAGCCCGGCCGCGGGCAGCCCCGCCCTGGCGGCCTCCACCTTGAGCGCCCGGAAGGCGTTTTGCACGGTCCGCCGAACTCAGTGGTGAACACGGATCCCTTCTCGCGCCAGGGTGAGCCCGCAATCTGTCGCTCGTCGGCTTGCGCGGACTGCAGGGCGCGGAGCAGCGCGGCATCCGGGCCCTGTCGCCGCGGTTCGACAGCAGCACGCTGAAGCGCGTGTAGTCCAGCGGTACCGTCCGGTTCCCCGAGAAGCGCAGGCACGGGCGCCCCGAGCAGCGCCTCGTCGAGACCGGCACAGCCCGACCGGTCCTCCGGCTGGTTCCATGCCGCTGACCCGACGGGCGGAGTCCGACACAT
>JALYMS010000174.1 GCA_030773535.1 Actinomycetota bacterium
GGGTGCTGCAGCCAGTGGTAGAGGCAGCGGCGCTTGAGCGCGTCGTGCACTTCGCGGGTGCGGTTGGAGGTGAGGACGACGAGCGGCGGGGTCTGCGCGCGGATGGTGCCGAGCTCCGGGATCGAGATGGTGAAATCGGAGAGGATCTCCAGCAGGAACGCCTCGAACTCGTCGTCGGCACGATCGACCTCGTCCACGAGCAGGACGCTGGGTGAGTCCTCGAGCGCCTGCAGCAGCGGGCGGGCCAGCAGGAAGCGCCGGTCGTAGAGGGAGGCCTCGAGCGTCTCCATGTCCTCCGGGGCATGGGCGGCCCGGGTGGCGCGCGCGGCTTCGGCGGCGCGCAGGTGCAGCAACTGCCGGCCGAAGTCCCAGTCGTAGAGGGCCTGGCTGGCCTCCAGACCCTCGTAGCACTGCAGGCGGTAGATGGGGCGGCCGGTGATCTGGGCCAGGGCGTGCGCGAGGGCGGTCTTGCCGACGCCGGCCTCGCCCTCCAGGAACAGCGGCCGGTGCATGACCAGAGCCAGGTAGGCGGCGGTCGCCAGGCCCTCGTCCGGCAGGTAACCGGTCCTCTCAAGGGCGGCGGCCAGCTCGTCGGGCCCGGCCAACGACGGGTCCACCGGATCGGGGGCGGTGATCGGCTGCAGCTCGCTCACATCCGGGAGCATCCCACCTGCGTCGATCGCGGTCCCGCCCTCGCCGTCCCTTTCCGCTCTGGGGGTGTCGTTCTCGCTCTGCCGTCCCACAGCGCCTCCAATGGCCGGACAAGACCCCCACAGCTGTCCGGGTGGACGTGTCCGGGGACGACGAACGGCAGCCGGTCGAGTCCTCCTCGACCGGCCGCCGCCGTTCTTTCGTCCCGGCGCCATGCCGGGGCCGGCTCACATGCGCCGGTCGCGATCCGTTTCCATCGCGCCGTCGACGTCGACCTCTTCCTTGCGCAGGCCCTCGGTGACCGTGGCCTGCTCGGTAACGGTCTCCTTGTCCAGGCGGATGCGCTCGACCGGAACGGCCTCCTTCTCCACGACGGGGCGCTCGGCGTGCAGGGTGACCTCGTGCTCCTCCTCGGAGATCGCGGGGCCGTCCATGGCGTTGCCGATGTTGGCGTCGGTGACGGGCTCGCGCTCGATGCGCACCTCCTCGCGGGAGACGGGCACGGTCTCGGTGACGTTCTCCGTGACGACGTACTTGCGCAGGCGGGCGCGGCCGACCTCCTCGGAGCGGGTGCCGACGTTCAGGCGCTCCTCCGACAGCGTCATGGCGTCGTCAGTCGTGGGCCCGGAGGTGTCGTGGCCGACGGTGCCGTGGGAGTCCACGTCGGTGCCGGTCATGCCGGTGTCCGTCGTGCCGGTGCCGGCCATCCCGGTGGTCATGCCGGTGTCGGTGCCGGTGCCCATGCCGTAGTACCGGTAGAGCTCCTGCTCTTCCTGCGGCGACAGGTGCCCGTCGGTGTCGATCTTCGGGGCGTCCTTCACCTGGGCCTTGCTGACGGGTACGCGGACGCCGTCGTTCGTGAGGTCGGCGTCCCGGATCGGTACGAAGGACTCCTTGGTGCCGAAGAGACCGGTGCGGACCGTGACCCATTCGGGCTGACCGGTCTCGTCGTCGAGGTAGACCTCAGCGGCCGAGCCGATCTTCTCGCCGGACGAGTCGTAGACGTCCTGGCCGATCACGCGGCCGATAGTGTCGGTTCCGATCATCGTTGTGGTGCTCCCATCCATGCGCGGGGCTGGTGCGGTCACTCCAATGGGTGACCGGAACGAGCGGAGCGAAACGAGTCCCGTCGGTTCGACACGCCCGACGGCGCCGTCCCGAAATGGCCCGCGGCCGACTTCTCGACCTCCGTCCGGATACGCGACGACACGTCTCTGCAGGTGACGGGCGAGCGGATGCCGCACAACCCATCGCCTCGCTCGGTGAGCGAGGCGCTCACTCTCCGACACCGTTGGTGCGCCCGGGCGTGTCGGACCCGAGGCCCGCGGCGCGTCTCCGCGTGCTCGGTGGTGGTGGTGCCTAGCGTCGGGGGGTGCCTGCCCGTTCGCCGTACGACAACCTCGTCCACCCCCGCACTGTCAAGAAGCCGATGCCGCAGGTCGAGGCGGACCGCGACCTCGTCGTGGAGGACCCGAGCTCGGGTTTCGTGGGCGCGGTCGTCCGGTGCGAGAAGGACGTCGTCCACCTCGAGGACCGCTTCGGGAAGGTCCGCGGCTACCCGCTCGGTCCGGGCTTCTGGGTGGACGGCCGGCCCGTCGTCCTCGTGCGGCCGAAGCAGGCCGCGCCGTCCGGGCCGCTGCGCAGCGCGTCAGGCTCCACCTACGTGGTCGGCGCGAACGCGCCGGTGGCCCGCGCCGGGCGCATCTACGTCGAGGGCAAGCACGACGCCGAGCTCGTGGAGAGGGTCTGGGGCCACGACCTGCGGATCGAGGGCGTCGTCGTCGAGCCCCTGCACGGCGTGGACGACCTGCCCGCGATCGTGCGGGAGTTCCGCCCCACCCGGGGACGGCGGCTCGGCGTCTTGGTCGACCACCTGGTGACCGGCTCGAAGGAGTCGCGGATCGCCGAGCAGATCACCGGCGAGCACGCCCTCGTGGTGGGCCACCCCTTCGTGGACATCTGGCAGGCCGTCAAGCCGCAGGCGGTCGGCATTCGGGCGTGGCCGGTCGTCCCCAAGGGCCGGCCGTGGAAGGAAGGCGTGTGCTCGGCGCTGGGCTGGGAGGACGACACCGGCTACGTCTGGGCTCAGCGCATCCTCGCGCGGGTCAAGAGCTTCACCGATCTCGAGCCGGCGCTGCTCGGCCGGGTCGAGGAGCTCATCGACTTCGTCACCACCGACTGACCACTGCGGGACGCGCCTCCGCGATGCCCTTGTCCGCCACCGTCGTCAGTGGTGATCGTCGGAACGATTGCGATCGGGACGTCCGTCGCCCGTCACTCCACCGAGCCGCGAGACGGCGGTGGCCGCAGGCCGGAGGCACGCGGTCCAGACCGCGGGAGCCGCTCTCCTGCTCGGATCCCTGGCCACCGTCTAGGTGGGTGCGGCCCGCTGGGAAACAGCTCGCCGGGTGGGCTGGGCGTCACCACGTGCCGGTGCCGATCACCTTCGGCGTGGTGCACAACCTCGTCCTGGCTGCCGGCGAGCTCAGCAGGCCGCGGCCCCAGGGGGAAGTCGGGCGGGCGCGCCTCGTGCACCGCGGGCTCCTGGACGCCGCCCCGCGCTGGCTGGTCCGGACTGCGGTGGGAGCCCTCGGCATGGCCGCCGTCACGCTCCTCGGCGGTGCACTCCTGGCCGACTCGGACGGCCGGAGCGTCAGCTACGGGCACGAGGTCGCGATGGGGAGGGGCATGTCCACCGCCAGCCCCTTCCCCGGTTCCTTCTACGGCGTCCCGGCCGGTGTCGGCCTGCTCGTCCTGGCCGTCGTCACGGCGCTCACGCTGCGGATCGTCGCCAACCGGCCGGCGGTGGCCACCGCGCACGACAGCATCGAGACCGCGCTGCGCCGGGCCTCTGCCCACCGGGTGCTCCGGGTGACGGTGGGCGTTGCGCTGTTCGTCACCGGGGGCCTGCTGTTCATCGGCAGCCTGGCGGTGCACTCGGTCACGACCGGCACCGGCGGAGCCACCCTGCTGGTCGTCGCCGCGGCAGCGGCGTCCGTGATCGGGGGCGCGGCGATGCTCGTCGGCCTGATCGTCGCCTGCATCCGCGCGCCCGGCGTCCCGGCCGACGCGCCCGCCGTCCCCGTCGGCTGATGCCGCTCGACATCACGGTGGACGTGAAGTCCCCCACGCCGCCGTACGAGCAGATCCGCAGTGAGATCGCGGCCTACGTGGAGGCCGGAGTGCTGACGGCCGGCGCCCGGCTGCCCACGATGCGCGCGCTCGCAGCCGACCTGGGCGTCCCCACCGGCACCGTCGCCGCGCCTATGGCGAGCTGGAGGCCGGCGGGCTGATCGCCAGCCGCCGGCGGACCGGCACGGTGGTCACCGGTCCGGCGCCGGCGCCGCTCGAACCGGGGAGAGCACCTGGCCGCGGTGTGATGCGGAGCATCACTTGGGGACGTAGTTGAACTCGTCCGGATTCGGGCCGGTGCGCTCCCCGCGGTCGAGCGCCGTGATCGCCGTCATCGCGGACTGGTCGAGCTCGAAGTCGAAGA
>JALYMS010000175.1 GCA_030773535.1 Actinomycetota bacterium
GCGACGGCCGGCGGAAGGTCGGGCGGGGGAACCGCCCGGGTCACGGCGAGGGCGAGGGCCACGACTCCCAGCGCCAGGGCGAGGACGAACAGCACACCGGCCCACCAGCGCAGCGATCCAGGCGGGCGGGAGATGCCGGAGAAGCCGGAGGTCCCGGTGCGCCGCACGTGCAGCCAGGTCCGGACCCCGAAGAGGACCAGCAGGCCCACCACGTACAGGACCAGGGGGACGCCGCTCACCGGTCCACCCTCTCAGCACTCCCCGGCCGACGGCTGCTCCGTGGCCCGAGTCGTGGGCCGGGGTCAGCCGCTCTCGATCCCGATGCCGCGCCCACCTTGCCCGCCTGGCGAGCCGCTGCCCAGAACCGTGCACGGGACAGTCGCCGTCGGCGCCGATGGTCGCGCTACGGCCGTGAGCCGTCGGCGATTTCGCGGAACTTGCTGCCTGGACGCCGCGGCGGGGCGCACCTTCCCCGCAGGTGCGCCCCGTGCGGCCGGCCCTCCCCGGACATGAAAGCGGCGGCGGTGGGAAGCCCCCCAGCGCCGCCGCTCCTCAGGCCGCTCCGATAGCGCGTCATTACCGGGACTTCGCGACCGAGCTCTGGAGGCTCGTGGCCATCCGGGCGGCTCTCCAGCGCAGGGGCCACCGGTGGAGACGACCACCGTCAGTCCGTGCCTTCGGTCCAACGCTTGGTCACTACAGTTGAAGCCCGTGGATGTTGTGGCCCTTGTGGTTCCGATGCCGCGCCGAGCTGCCGAGCCCAGTCAGGTCACCCGGAGAGCAGCCGGTAGAACCTGAAGAAGTCGTGCGGCACGGTCAGCACCTCCGAGCCGGCGAACCCGGCCTCCTGCGCGTAGCGCTCGAGGGTCGCCGGCCGCATCACCGTGCCGGTGGCCGCCGAGGGCCGGCTGGACAGTGCATCGGGCAGACAGCACGTGAGGCTGTACCCGTACATCAGCCGCTCGACCTCGTCCCCCGGCGCGGTGAACTGCTCGGCCACGCGTTCGTCGACGACGAGCACCGTCCCGCCGGGACGCACGATCCGGCGCATCGCGGCGAGGACGGCGACCGGGTCGGGGAGGTCGTGGACGCACTCGAACGCCGTGACGAGGTCGTAGCCGCCGCGGACCGCCAGCGCCCCGACGTCCGCGACCTCGAAGCGCACCCGGTCGGCCACGCCGGACCGTTCCGCGTGGCGGCGAGCCTGCTCCACGGAGGGGGCGTCGACGTCGAACCCGTCCACGCGGATGCCCGGATAGCCGGTGGCCATGCCGATCGAGGACCAGCCCGCGCCGCAGCCGACGTCCGCCACCCGGCCGCCGGCCCGGAGCGCGGCGTCGACCTCCGGCAGGGAGGGGAGCACCTCGGTGACAAGTGGGCCCAGGAAGAACGGCCGGTTGGCTGCGGCCTGCGCCTCCCGCGCATCGGCTCCCAGCTCGGCCCAGCTCAGCCCACTCCCGGAGCGGTACACCTCGGCCAGCCGTGCGGTGTTGCGCGTGAGCGCCATGGCCATCCGGGCCAGCGGCGCGGTGAACATCGGATCGACCTCGTCGACGAGCACGGCCCGGTGCTCGCCCGGCAGGGAGTAGCACCGCTGCTCGGGGCCGCTCCGCACGTCGTCCACGGCGAGGTAACCGGCCACCGCCTGCTGTTCCAGCCACTCGCGGGCGTAGCGGGGGTCGGTGTTCGTGCGCTCGGCGAGCTGCGACGCCGTCGCCGGGGTGTCGGCCAGCGCGCGGTACCAGCCGAGCCGGTCGCCGATGTCGACCGCCGCCATCTCGAGCGCCCCGACGACGGCCGACACCATGCGCTCGGCCAGGGCCGGTCCGGACGATGGCTGCTGCGGGCTAGGAGTGGTCATGCCCGTTCACGGTGGCCCGGTGCGACGTCGGCCACAAGGCGTTCGGTCGCGCCCTCAGCGCCGAGTGGAGACCGTCACCGTGAACTTCGGCGTCCGGTCGACCACGTGGGTCGGACCGACCAGCCGGGTGAGGGTCGCCTTGTGCCGCAGCGCGGAGTTGTAGACCGTCCAGAGCTCGCCGCCGGGGCGCAGGACCCGACCCGCGGCGGCGAAGAGCCGCTCGGCGGCGGTCGTCACGACCGTCGTCCCCTGGTGGAACGGGGGGTTGCACACCACCAGGTCGACACTGCCGTCGGGCAGCGAGGCGGCGGCGTCGTCCCGGACCACCCGGATCCGGCCCGCCAGGCCGTTGGCCGCTGCCGTGGCGGTTGCGGAGGCCACCGCTGCCGCGGACTGGTCGACGGCGACCACGGCGAGCTCTGGCCGCCTGCGTGCCAGCACTGCGGCGAGGACCCCGGTTCCGCAGCCGAGGTCCAGGGCGGTGCTGGCGGTGGGGACTGTGCGTTGCAGGGAGCCCAGCAGCGCCCGGGTGCCGATGTCGATCTTCGTTCCGGCGAACGCCGCGCCGTGCGCACAGATGGTCAGCTCCAGATCGGGGTGCTCCTGGCGCCGCGGGAACGAGGACGGCCCCGGCCTCGGTCCCCGGGCGACGAGCAGCCGGGACTTCTGCCGGGCGAGCGTGGCGGAGACGTTGGTGAGGGACGCGCCGAGGACGTCGTTCATGGCGTGCGTCATGTGCTTGACCCGGCCGCCGACCAGCAGCGTCACGTCGGGGCGCGCCGACGCGGCCACCACCTCGGCGATCTCCCGCAGCGCCTCCAGCCCCTTCGGGGCCTGGACCAGCACCACGCGGGCGCCGTCCACCAGGTCGGCGCCCAGGGTGAGCTGCCGGTAGCAGCCGGCGAGGCCCGTGCGCTCCGCGTTCCGAGCCAGCGCGAGCTCGCCCACCAGCAGGTCCTGGTGCACGCGCACCTCGGTCGCCCCGTGCAGCGCGGCGGCCCCGAGGGTCAGCGCCCCGTAGTTGTCATCGACGACGGCGAGCTCGCCGGGCCGGCAGCCGGCCAGGAGGTCGGCGGACTCGTCGAGCAGGAGCCGGTCGGTGGCGTCGACGGCGACCAGGTCGGGCGCCTCCACGTCGGGCGCCCGGCGGAGCTGA
>JALYMS010000176.1 GCA_030773535.1 Actinomycetota bacterium
CGCTTGAGCGTGACGACCGGGTCGGTGTCGCTCTTGGCGCGGGCACCTTCGAGGGCGCCGTAGACGATCGCCTCGGCGACCGACCGCTTGCCGTCGACCAGCACCTTGTTCACCAGCTGGGTCACCAGCGGCGACTGGTAGACCGGGTCGGCGACCAGGGGACGCTTCGGCGCGGGGCCCTTGCGCGGCATTAGCTCTTCTCCTTCTTGGCGCCGTAGCGGCTGCGAGCCTGCTTGCGGTTGCGGACGCCCTGGGTGTCCAGCGAGCCGCGGATGATCTTGTATCGGACGCCGGGGAGGTCCTTCACCCGGCCGCCGCGCACGAGCACCATCGAGTGCTCCTGCAGGTTGTGCCCGACGCCCGGGATGTAGGCGGTGACCTCGATGCCACTGGTGAGCCGGACGCGAGCGACCTTGCGCAACGCCGAGTTCGGCTTCTTCGGCGTCGTCGTGTAGACGCGCGTGCAGACGCCGCGGCGCTGGGGTGAACCCTTCAGCGCCGGGGTGTTCGTCTTCTCGACCTTGTCCTCGCGGCCCTTGCGGACCAGCTGGTTGATCGTGGGCATGGGTGGCCTGGATCTCCTACCTGCGCTGGGTCGTGCTGCTGACGTGACGTTCTGGCTGGTCGTGCGCTCGTGCAGTGTTCCGGCCCGGCGGTGCGCCGTCCCGGGCCCGGCCGCCGACCACCGTCCGACCCCCGCGGTCGGGCGTGTCGCCCTTCCCGGGGCCGGCCGATGGCAGTCGGACCGGACTCCGTCGCCCCTCGCGACTCGGCGCCGCCCACCGACCGGCGAGAACCGGGAGATGGTCCCTGACGACCGAGAAGTCGCCCAGGCGCACCGCGAACGGGAGCAGGCCCAGGAACACTGGGCACAGCAGCCCACAGTACCCGCGCCCCGTAGACCGGTCAAAGCGGGTCCCATGCTCTCGCACACAGGTCCGTGCGGGTCCCCGGGATACACGTCCCCCGGGCTGGCGGCGCTCCGGGCGGTACCCCTCCGATCCGCTCGCCGACGCGCCCCGGCGGGCGCCGGCGAGGAGAAACGTCCTACCCGGCGCCTAACGTCGGGCGGACCCCGCGCCACCGGTCATCGAGAGGAACTCCGTGCAGCCTGACTCCGCCCGCGAACTGAAGGCCCGCATCCTGGAGCTCCTGGGCTCCACTCCGCCCGTCGTCCGGGCGTCCGACTACGAGGAGGAACGGCGGCCGCACGTCGCGGTCGGGCTTGCGCCGGCCGGTCCTGGACGCGCTCGCGTCGCCATCCGGCTCCAGGAGGAGTCCGACCGCGCACTGCTCCCGGACCTCGGCCGCGCCGCGGACGCCCAGCTCGACGTGCAGGTGATCGGCCGGGTCCGCGCCCTCTCCTCCCCCGCACCCGAGGACCTGCAGCGCCGGGTACGACCTCTGCGTCCCGGCCTGTCCGTGGCGCACGCCTCGGTGAGCGCCGGCACCCTCGGAGGCTTCGTGCGCGTTGCCGGCCGACTGGCCATCCTGTCGAACAACCACGTGCTGGCCGCCAGCGATGCGGCGCAGATCGGGGACCCGGTCCTCCAGCCGGGACCCGCGGACGGCGGCAGCCAGGCGGACCGGGTGGCGACGCTGACCGCGTTCGAGGACCTGACCGGAAGCCGGGCGAACCTGGTGGACGCGGCGGTCACGACGCTGGATGCCGGGGTGGCCGCTGAACCGGGCGACGTACCGGGCGGAGCGCTGACCGGACCGGTGCCCGGCAGTCTCGACATCGACCCCGACGAGCTCGTGGAGAAGGTCGGCCGGACGACCGGGCACACCTCCGGTCGCATCACGGCCGTGGAGGTCGACGGTGTGGCGGTCGACTACGACGACGCCATCTACCGCTTCGACGACCAGATCGAGATCGCCGGCCGGGCTGGGGCGTTCAGCCAGGGCGGGGACAGCGGTTCGGTGATCTGGCGCAGCCGTGACCGGGCGCCGCTCGGCCTGCTGTTCGCCGGCAGCTCCACCGGCGGGGACGGCGGCGCAGGAGTCACGTTCGCCAATCCCCTGTCCACGGTGCTGGACCTCTTCAGCGCCGAGTGGGTCGTGGACTGAGTCCCCCGGGCGGGGCGAGGTCTGTCCCTACGGGCCGGTGAGGGGCACCATGGTCGTCGTGACCGACCGATCCGCAGCTCGCGCGGCGAAGAGCGCCCTGACCGAACGGCTGGCCGCCGAACCCGGCGTGGTCGGTATCGGGCTGGCCCGGCAGAAGAGCGCCTACGTGGTGAAGGTCGACCTTGCCGACGCGGCGGCGGCCGAGCGGGTTCCGCACCACGTCGACGGCGTCCCCGTGGTGACCGAGGTCGTCGGCATCATCCGTCCTCTCTGACCGCACCTGGCGGGAACACCGCCGCGCGGCGATAACGTGCCCCGTGGCGCCGGCGGTGGCGCCGGAACCGCGGAGGAGTGCACGTGCGCATCGGCATCCAGGCCAGCTACAGCGGGGGGTTCAAGGAGACGGCGGCGGAGATCCGCGACCTGGAGTCCGCCGGCCTCGACGTCGCGATGATGGCGGAGGTCTACACCTTCGATGCCGTCAGCCAGCTGGGCTACCTGGCGGCGGTGACCGAGCGGGTCGAGCTGATGAGCGCCATCCTGCCGATCTACAGCCGCACGCCCGCCTTGACCGCGATGACCGCCGCCGGCCTCGACTTCGTCTCCGACGGCCGGTTCACCCTCGGCCTCGGCGCGTCCGGCCCGCAGGTCATCGAGGGCTGGCACGGAGTCCCGTACGACGCCCCGCTGCAGCGCACGCGCGAGGTCGTGGAGATCTGCCGCACGGTCTGGCGCCGCGAACGCCTGGAGCACGCGGGCCGGAAGTACACGATCCCGCTGCCGCCGGATCAGGGCACCGGGCTGGGCAAGCCCCTCAAGCTGATCAACACGCCGCTGCGGGCCGAGATCCCGATCCTGCTGGCCGCTCTCGGCCCGAAGAACGTCGAACTGGCCGCCGAGATCGCCGAGATCTGGGAGCCGATCTGGTTCCACCCGGAGAAGGCGGCCGACGTCTGGGGCGAGTCGCTCGCGGCCGGCCGGGCGAAGCGCGACCCGGCCCGGGGGCAACTGCAGGTCCTCGTCGGGGTGCCCGTCGCCATCGGGGACGAGGTCGACCGACTGCACGACCAGGTCCGGCCGGCGCTCGCGCTCTACGTGGGCGGCATGGGGGCGCGCGGCAAGAACTTCTACAACGACCTCGCCGTCCGGTACGGCTTCGAGGCGGAGGCGAGGACCGTGCAGGATCTCTACCTGGACGGCAAGAAGGACGAGGCCGCGGCCGCACTGCCCGACGAGCTCGTCCGGGCCGTGTCGCTGATCGGCCCGGAGTCCTACGTCGCCGAGCGGATCGCCGCGTTCGCCGAGGCCGGCGTCACCACGCTCGCCGTCCAGCCTCTGTACGGCAGCCGCGAGGCGCGCCTGAGGACCGTCGAGACCATGAAGCGCCTCACTACGTGATCTGTCGTCCTCCGGACGACACCGCGGCCACGTGCCGTCCCCTGCGGCGGTGAGCTTCTGCGTCGCCCCTGCGCGGACCCCTCCGGGACCCACTCGGCGCGACAGTTGGGTCGGCGGGTGCGCGGCTTGCCGCCGAGCGCCCGGTCTGGTTCGTCGCGCTGGGGCTCCACGGCGTCGCAGTGCTGCTGGTGGTTGCCGCGGCGCTCGGTCTCGTCCTCGCGCGCGGTTCTTGTCGGCCGCCGACGGCGGGCGCTCCCCCTCGTCGGCGCGAGCGTCGCCGCCATCCTCTTGCTCCGCGCGATCGGCGTGGAACTTCCTTCTGCTGACCGACGCCGGGTACGGCGGAGGCGCCATCAGCCCGGCGCAGCGCTGGTGGACCCTCGTGGTGTGGAACCCGTGGTTCTTCCTGGGTGGGATCTCGTTCCCCCTCGCCGCGCTGGCGGCACGACGCGCTGCCTCCCCCGGCTTTGCGGGCGTTGTTGGCACATTGCGCGGGCTGCGGGACCGCCGACCCACAAAGCGTGGACAACACCCGCAAAGCGGTGCCGAGAACGCGGAAAGGCCCCGCAGGTCGATGACCTGCGGGGCCCTTCGCGGCTAGTGGATCAGCCCCGCCAGTCGTACTCCTCGAGGCGCACGGCCTCTCCGGAGCCCTGACCGAAGACGTCCGGGCTGTAGTACTGCCCGTCGTCGTAGCCGGCCATCGTGTAGACGGCGGCGCGTGCCTCCTCGGTCGGCTCGACCGTGATGTTCCGGTAGCGGCTGATGCCCGTACCCGCCGGGATCAGCTTGCCGATGATCACGTTCTCCTTGAGGCCGAGCAGGCTGTCGCTCTTCCCCTGGATGGCCGCGTCGGTGAGCACCTTGGTGGTCTCCTGGAAGGAGGCCGCCGACAGCCACGATTCGGTCGCGAGCGAGGCCTTGGTGATGCCCATCAGCACCGGACGGGCCGAGGCCGGCTCGCCGCCCTCGGCGACGACGCGGCGGTTCTCGGTCTCGAACAGGGTCCGCTCGACCAGCGCGCCCGGGAGGAACTCCGTGGCGCCTGAGTCGATGATGGTCACCCGCTTCAGCATCTGGCGGATGATCACCTCGATGTGCTTGTCGTGGATCGACACGCCCTGGCTGCGGTAGACCTCCTGGACCTCGCGGACCAGGTGCAGCTGCACCTCGCGCGGGCCCATGATCCGCAGCACCTCGTGCGGGTCCACCGCACCCTCGGTGAGCTGCTCGCCCACCTCGACGTGCGCGCCCTCCTCGACCCGCAGCCGCGAGCGACGCGACAGCTTGTCGTAGACGACCTCGTCGGAGCCGTCGTCCGGGGTGATGGTCAGCTTGCGGAACTGCTCGCTGTCCTCGATCCGGACAGTGCCCGCCAGCTCGGCGATCGGGGCCTTGCCCTTCGGGACGCGCGCCTCGAAGAGCTCCACCACACGCGGCAGACCGTGCGTGATGTCGGCACCGGCCACGCCACCGGTGTGGAAGGTGCGCATCGTCAGCTGGGTGCCGGGCTCGCCGATCGACTGCGCGGCGATGATGCCGACCGCCTCACCGACGTCCACCAGCTTGCCGGACGCCAGGGAGCGGCCGTAGCAGGTAGCGCAGGTGCCCAGCAGCGACTCACAGGTGAGCACGCAGCGGACCTTGACCTCGGAGACCCCGGAGTCGATCAGCGTCTGGATGAGGACGTCGCCGAGGTCGGCGCCGGCCGTCGCGATGACCGTCCCGTCCTCGGCCACCACGTCGGCAGCCAGGGCGCGGGCGTAGACCCCGGTCTCGACGTGCGGGTCGCGGGTCACGGTGCCGGAAGCACCGTCGGCGACCGTGCCGATCGGCATGACCACGCCACGCTCGGTGCCGCAGTCCTCCTCGCGGATGATGACGTCCTGGGAGACGTCGACCAGCCGACGGGTGAGGTAACCGGAGTCGGCGGTCCGCAGCGCCGTGTCGGCCAGACCCTTACGGGCACCGTGCGTGGAGATGAAGTACTCCAGCACCGACAGACCCTCCCGGAAGTTGGCCTTGATCGGCCGCGGGATGATCTCGCCCTTCGGGTTGGCGACCAGACCGCGCATACCGGCGATCTGGCTGATCTGCATCATGTTGCCTCGGGCGCCCGAGTTGACCATGACCCAGACCGGGTTGGTGGTCGGGAAGTTGTCCACCATCGCCTGGCTGACCTCGGCCCGCGCGCGGGTCCAGATCTCGATGAGCTCGCCACGACGCTCGGCGTCGGTGATGACGCCGCGCTCGTACTGCTTCTCGATCTTGGCGGCCTCGTCCTCGTGCCGGTCCAGGATCGCCCGCTTCGCCGGCGGGGTGACGACGTCGTCGATGGCGATCGTGATGCCGGCGCGCGTGGCCCAGTGGAACCCGGCGGACTTCAGCGCGTCCAGCGTCGCCGCGACCTGCACCTTGGGGTAGCGCTCGGCGAGGTCGTTGACGATCGCCCCGAGCTCCTTCTTCGGCACCTGGTAGTTGACGAAGCGGTAGTCCTCGGGCAGTGCCTCGTTGAACAGCACCCGGCCCAGGCTGGTGAGCACGCGCGCGGGTGCGCCCGGCGTCCAGTCCTCCGGCTGCTCCCACGCGTCGTTCATCGTGCCGTTGTCGACGCCGAAGACCTCGTCGAGACGGATCCAGGCCCGCTCCTGCAGCCCCAGCGCGCCCTTGTCGTACGCCATGATCGCCTCGGCGGTCGAGGAGTACGAGTGCGGCTGGCCACCGTCGGCCTCGGACGGCGAGGCCACGAGGGTCGTCAGGTGGTAGAGCCCCAGCACCATGTCCTGGGTCGGCGCGGTGATCGGGCGACCATCGGCCGGGCTCAGGATGTTGTTCGACGACAGCATCAGGATCCGGGCCTCGGCCTGCGCCTCGGCCGACAGCGGCAGGTGCACCGCCATCTGGTCACCGTCGAAGTCCGCGTTGAACGCGGTGCACACGAGCGGGTGGATCTGGATGGCCTTGCCCTCGACCAGCTGGGGCTCGAAGGCCTGGATGCCCAGACGGTGCAGGGTCGGAGCCCGGTTCAGCAGCACCGGGTGCTCGGTGATGACCTCTTCCAGCACGTCCCACACGACCGGCCGCGCGCGCTCCACCATCCGCTTGGCGGACTTGATGTTCTGCGCGTGGTTGAGGTCGACCAGCCGCTTCATGACGAAGGGCTTGAACAGCTCCAGCGCCATCTGCTTGGGCAGGCCGCACTGGTGCAGCTTCAGCTGCGGGCCGACGACGATGACCGAACGGCCGGAGTAGTCGACGCGCTTGCCGAGCAGGTTCTGGCGGAACCGGCCCTGCTTGCCCTTGAGCAGGTCGGAGAGGGACTTCAGCGGGCGGTTGCCGGGACCGGTGACCGGCCGGCCGCGGCGGCCGTTGTCGAACAGCGCGTCCACGGACTCCTGGAGCATCCGCTTCTCGTTGTTCACGATGATCTCGGGCGCGCCGAGGTCGAGCAGCCGCTTGAGCCGGTTGTTGCGGTTGATCACCCGGCGGTACAGGTCGTTCATGTCGCTGGTCGCAAACCGGCCACCGTCGAGCTGCACCATCGGGCGCAGGTCCGGCGGGATGACCGGGAC
>JALYMS010000177.1 GCA_030773535.1 Actinomycetota bacterium
CAACGGCGGCGAGCATCACGAAGAGTGCCAGCGCGCTGAGCACGAATCCGACGATCACCTGCCAGGTCGGCACGGCATCCGGGGGTACGAGCGCGGCCGTGTTGCCGAACAGGAGGACCGCGACCACCGTGGCGGCGGCACCGGTCACCACCGACACCGCCAGAACGAGCAGGACGACAAGCTGCCGGGGGGTGTGCGCGAAGCAGCACCAGGATCAACGCCCGCTGAGCGCCCCCTCCGCGGCGGGGACAGGGCGGTCGGCGGGCGTTGATCTTGTGCGCTCCTGCGTCGGCCCGACGGGTGCCCACTTGTTGCCAAAGTTCGGGCCGCGCCTTCGCGTCCGCGAGGCGCGCGGGACGAGTGTGACCGGTGCTGCTCCATCTCACGTCGAGTGACGGCGCGAACACGACTCTCCGTCGGCAGGTTCCGTCACTTCTCGCGTCGAGTGGGTGACCCTGTGGTGGTGAGCCTTCCCGCGCCCGAGATGCCCCGCCCCCCTGCGGGCACGCCCCGAACCGCGGGCACCGCCGGATCTGCTGCACCGCGCCTGCGCGCCATCGACACCCTGCTCGCCGACCGCGGCCAGCTTCTCCAGGCCCTGTTCCTGTCCGCGCCGATCCCGAAGGCGCTCGTCGACCTGGACGGCCGCATCCTCGTCGCCAACCCGATGATGTGCGCCCTCGCCGGGCGCACCGCCGAGGAGCTGGCCGGGCGGCACATCGACCTGCTCGCCCACCCCGACGACCCGGCCGTCGGCGACCTCGGCCTCGACGCCGCGCCGGGTGAGCCGCAGCTCGACCCGCACCTGCTCAACGACGGCGAGCGCCGGCTGCGGCGCTCGGACGGCAGCGAGCTCTGGGTCGTCCAGTCCCACGAGGTCGTCCGGCACAACACCGGGGCGCCGCAGTTCGTCGTCCTCTCGCTGGTCGACGTCACCGATCGCCGCCGGGCGGAGGAGGATCTCGTCCGCCGCGCGTTCGTCGACCCGCTCACCGGGCTGCCCAACGCCCGCGCCCTCACCGACCGGCTGCGGCACGCCGTCGCGCTGTCCCGGCGTCGCGGGCTGCAGGTCGGGCTGGTGCACCTGAACATCGACCGGTTTAAGGCGGTGAATGACACCCTGGGCCACGAGGCCGGCGACCTCCTGCTCTGCCAGGTGGCCGACCGGCTGCGGTGGAGCACCCGCGTGGAGGACACCGCGGTGCGCCTGGGCGCGGACGAGTTCCTCGTCGTCGCCGAGGACGTCGAGGACCTCGGCGGGCTGCGGGCCCTGGCCGACCGCCTGTTGGGTGTCCTCGACGAGCCGTTCGTGGTGAACGGGCGGGAGATCAGCCTGTCGGCCAGCGTCGGGCTGACCCTCGGCGCGGACATGACCCCCGACGATCTGCTCCGCCAGGCGCAGAGTGCGCTCACCGCGGCGAAGGCCGACGGCAGCCGCGCCCGCATCGAGGTCTACCAGGCCGCCCTGACCCACGGCCAGATCGACGCCCTGCAGCTCGAGACCGACCTGCGCCACGCGCTCGACAACGAGGAGCTGCGGCTTTTCTACCAGCCGATCGTGCACCTGGCCGACGAGACGCTGCTCGGCTACGAGGCGCTGGTCCGCTGGGAGCACCCGACCCGCGGGCTGCTCCCGCCGGCGGTCTTCCTGTCCGCCGCCGAGGACAACCGGCTGACCGCCAAGCTCGGCGCCTGGGTGCTCCGCCGCGCGTGCAAGGACGCCGCGGTCTGGCCGGAGAACCTCCGTGTGCACGTCAACATCTCCGCCCGCCACCTGTCCGAGGAGGGCTTCAGCGAGCTCGTGGCCGCCGCCCTGGCCGAGTCCGGTCTGACCCCCGAGCGGCTGGAGCTGGAGATCACGGAGTCGACGGCGCTGTTCGCCGCGGAGGCCACGCTGCACTCGGTCGCCGTCGTCACCGACCAGGGCGTCACCCTCGCGCTGGACGACTTCGGCACCGGCTACTCGGCGATCACCGCCCTGCACCGGCTGCCGATCCACACCGTGAAGATCGACCGCTCCTTCGTCGCCGACGTCGTGACCGAGCCCTCCACCGCGGCCCTCGTCCACGGGCTGCTGCAGCTCGGGCGGGGCATGGGTCTGCAGGTCATCGCCGAGGGCATCGAGGACCTCGACCAGGCCGCCTGGCTCCTCGACCACGGCTGCGCCATGGCGCAGGGCTACGCGTTCGGCCGGCCGGCCCCGCTGCCCAGCCCCACGGAGGTGCTCCTGGGCGAGCTCATCGACGCCCCGGCCGAGATCGTTGCCGGCGAGATGATGCCCGAGCCGCTGCCGCCCATGCCCATGCCGGCCCCGCGGATCCTTCCGGCCGAGGCGTTCCCCCACGACCTCGACGCCGAGGAGACCGGCGCGTTCAGGGTGCGCCGGGACCTCTTCGACGATCTGGCCCACCCCGAGGACGACTGACGTCAGCCGCGGTGGGCCTCCAGCAGCCGGAGCCAGATCTCGCTCATCGCGGGGAAGGCCGGCACCGCGTGCCAGAGGCGAGCGATGGGCACTTCCCCCACGATCGCGATCGTCGCCGCCTGGACCATCTCGGCGACGCCCGCCCCGATGAAGGTCATCCCCAGCAGCACCTCGCGGTCGGTATCGACCACCGCGATCGCCGTCCCGGTGTAGCCGTCGGCGAACAGCGCTGCTCCGGCGACGCTGCCGAGTGCGTACTCGACGACCCGGTGCGGCAGCTCCCGATCCGCAGCCTGCGTGGAGGTCAGGCCCACACTGGCGATCTGCGGGTCGGTGAAGATCACCGACGGCGTGGCGGCAGCGTCGGCGGTCGCGACGAACGGTGACCAGTCGGCCATCGACACCTGCTCGCCCCGGGCACGCGCGACGATGGCCGGGCCTGCCTGCCGTGCCTGGTACTTGCCCATGTGCGTGAGCAGCTGCCGGCCGTTGACGTCGCCGACCCCGTACAGCCATGGAGTTCCGCGGACCTGCAGGGAGTCGTCCACGTCGAGGTAGCCCCCGGCCTCCAGTCCCACGGTCTCCAGGCCGATGCCCCGGGTGCGGGCGACGCGCCCGGCGGCAACCAGCACCTCGTCGCCCCGCAGCTCCCCCTCCGAGGTGGTCAGCACCACCTCGCCGCCGTCCCGCCGCGCCGCGGTCACCTCAGCACCCAGCCGCACGTCCACACCGCTGTTCCGCAGCGACGCGGCAACCGCCTCCCCAGCGGCGGGCTCCGCCGCGGGCAGCAGCCGGTCGCCGCGCTGCAGCACGGTGACCTGGGAGCCGAGCGCATGCCACGCCGTCGCCATCTCGCAGCCGACGTAGCCACCACCGATCACCAGCAGCCGACCAGGGGCCTCCTTTGCGGCGGTCGCCTCCCGCGAGGTCCACGGCTCGATCTCGCGGAGCCCGTCGACCGGGGGGACGGCGGCGTCCGAACCGGTGCAGACCGCCACCGCGTGCCGGGCGGTCAGCCGGGTCTCGGTGCCGTCCGCGGCGGTCACGACGACGGTCTTCTCGCCGTCGAGGCGGCCGCTGCCCCGCACCAGCGTGATCCCGGCGCCCCGCACCCACTCGACCTGGCCGGAGTCGTCCCAGTTCGACGTGAACCGGGTGCGGCGTTCGAGGGTGGCCGCGACGTCCTGCTCGCCGGTCACCGCCTGGGCCGCGCCGTCGACGGCGCGCGCGTCGGCGAGCACCTCGGTACCGCGCAGCAGCGCCTTGCTGGGCATGCAGGCCCAGTAGGAGCACTCGCCGCCGACCAGTTCGGCCTCGACGAGCGCGGCGGTGAGGCCGCCCCGGACGACGATGTCGGCGACGTTCTCCCCCGTGGATCCTCCCCCGAGGACGACGACGTCGTAGGTGTGCTGCGCTGCATCGGTCGAGGACCCGGGTTCACTCACCCGCACGATTCTCCCCATGTGGTCGACTGGCCGCCATGCCCGTCGATCCCGCGGACTTCTCCACCGCGCTGCGCCAGTACGCGGCCGGCGTGTGCCTCCTCACCGTCCGGGACGACATCGACGACGTCGGGACGACGGTCAGCTCGGTCATGAGCGTCTCCGCCACGCCGCCGCTGGTCGCCGTCGGGCTGAGCTCCGGTGGCTATCCCGCCGAGGTGCTCGAGGAGGTGGGCGCCTGCGGGTTGACCGTGCTGGGCGTCCAGCACGCGATCGTCGCGAGTCGCTTCGCCTCGCACGGGCGGCCCAGCGCCCGGCACCTGCTCGAGTCCGTGCCGTGGGTGCGCGCGGCGGGGAGCGGGGCGATCGTTCTGGCTGACGCCCCCGCCGCCCTCGACTGCCGGCTGGAGCGGCTGGTCCCGGCCGGGGACCACGTGCTGGCGCTCCTGGAGCTCTCGGACGTGCCGGTGCTCGATCCCGGCACCGCTCCACTGCTCCGGCTGCGCGGACGCTACGTCGACTCGTCCGGCCGACCGCTCCTCCGGCCATGAGAGGGGATCGGCCCGGGGATGTCACATCCGGGGCGGCGGCGGTGCTCACCCGGTGTGGAACTCGTACAGCCGTCGATGACCGCAGCGGTGCCTCGTCCGCGGGCGCGCGGCGCGACCGGACCTGAGCACGGCGTCGGCATGTCCGCGGCCCGGGCCGACGTCCGATCCGATCTCGAGGACGTCTTCCGCAGCCACTACGCGCGGGTCGTCTCCGTCGCCGCGCGCGTGCTCGGGTCCCGGGACTCGGCCGAGGACGTGGCCCAGGAGGTCTTCCTCGCCTTCGGCCGCTCCTCGGTGCCCGGGGGCGAGGCCGGGGGCTGGCTGACCGTGGCCGCCACGCACACGGCCCTCAACCTGCTCCGCTCCGGCCGCCGTCGTGACGCCCGCGAGGAGGCAGCCGGGAACGGACCTTCTGTCCTCCCCGACGTGGCCGATCTCGTGATCACCCGCGAGGAACGCGCCGCCGTCCGCGCCGCACTGGCCCGGCTGCCGCACAAGCAGGCCGCCGCGCTGGTGCTCCGGCACAGCGGCCTCAGCTACGCCGAGGTCGCCGGCGCACTCGATCTGTCCCCAGGAAGCGTGGGCACCACCGTGCGCCGCGCCGAGTCCGTCCTGCTCAAGGAGTTGAACCGCCATGCGTCATCCGAGTGAGGGCGTCCTGCGCCGACTGGTCGACGAACCGGCCGGCGTGACCGACGACGAGCGGTCCCACGTCGCTGCCTGCGCTACCTGCCGGCGCGATCTCGACCGGATGAGCGCTGATGCGCACGTCGTCGGCTCCGCGCTCGCGGCCCAGCGGTACGACGTCGATCCCGAC
The DNA here is from genome assembly GCA_030773535.1 of Actinomycetota bacterium. GTDB lineage: Bacteria > Actinomycetota > Actinomycetes > Mycobacteriales > Geodermatophilaceae > Blastococcus_B. Next base: position 5,236 of record JALYMS010000177.1, read on the forward strand.
GCGGCCTGGGCCCGCCTCTCGGCGTCGACGGCAGCTCCTGGACCGCGGCGGCTGACGACCGAGCCGAGCCGGTGGCGGACCGCGGTGCGCCGTCCGGCGGTCGCCGCCGTGAGCGCGGTCGTGCTGGTCACGGGCGCCGGCGTGGCAGCGGCCAACGACTGGCTGCCCATCTTCCGCACCGAGCAGGTCACGCCGGTCGAGATCACCTCCACCGACCTCGTCCAGGTGCCCGACCTCTCCGCCTACGGCGACCTCCAGATCACCGAGGAGCCCTCGCCGGAACAGGTGGCCGACGCCGCGGCGGCGGAGGCGCGGACCGGTCTCGCCGTCCCCGAGGTCGCCGAACTGCCCGCGGGCGTCACCGGGGCGCCCAGCTACCAGGCGGCCGGCGTCGTCCGCGGGACGTTCACCTTCTCGGCCGACAAGGCCGCGCAGGCGGCGGCCGCGGACGGCGAGATCCTGCCGCCCCCGCCGCCGGGGCTGGACGGCAGCACGCTGCGGCTGGAGGCGGGACCGGGGGTCGCGGCGATCTGGTCGCAGCCCACCGGCGTGCCGACGCTCGTCGCCGCCCGCGTGGTCGCTCCCCGGGTCTACTCGTCGGGCGTGCCCTTCGAGGCGGTGCGCGACTACCTGTTGTCCCTGCC
>JALYMS010000178.1 GCA_030773535.1 Actinomycetota bacterium
TCTCGATCCCGGAGCTCGGCACCATCCGCGCGCAGACCCCGCCGCTCGTCGTCCTCACCTCCAACCGCACCCGCGAAGTGCACGACGCGCTCAAGCGCCGCTGCCTCTACCACTGGCTGCAGCACCCCGACTTCGGCCGCGAGGTGGCGATCCTGCGCCGCCGGCTGCCGCAGGTGACCGAGACGCTCGCCCGCGAGGTGGCCCGGGCCACCGCCAAGCTCCGCACCCTCGACCTGCTCAAGCCGCCGGGCATCGCCGAGGCGATGGACTGGGCGACGGCGCTGCACACGCTCGGCGCCCGCGACCTCGACCCGGATCTGGCCGCGCGCACGCTGGGTGCGGTGCTCAAGTACCGCGAGGACACCGACCGGGTGCACGCCCTGGCCCGCGGAGCGCTCTTCGGTGGGTGAGCAGGCGGCCGCGCCGGCCAGGGACGTCGTCGACACGGTGCTGGGCTTCGCCCGGACGCTTCGGCATGCCGGCGTCGTGGCCTCCCCGGACCGGGTGGAGGCCATGCTCGCCGCGGTCGGCGCCCTCGACGTCCTGGATCCGACCGACGTCTACTGGGCCGGCCGGCTCACGCTGTGCGGCGGCCCCGACGACCTCGACCGCTACGACGCAGCCTTCGCGGCCTATTTCGCCGGGGAGGCCCCGCGTGCCAACCGGACTCCCGCTTCGCAGCCGCCCCGGCTGGCGGCGACCGCGCCGCTGGACGCGGGCACCGGCAAGGGCCAGGACGACGAGGGCGACACCCCTGACCTGGCCACCCGGGCCAGCGCCGACGAGGTGCTGCGGCACCGGGACGTCGCCGACCTGAGCGCCGCGGAGCGCGAGCACCTGCGCCGCCTGTTCGCGCTGCTGGTTCCCGCGACCCCGATGCGACCGGCCCGGCGGCGGCAGCCGAGCGGACGCGGCAGCGTGCACCCGGCGCGGACGGTCCGGCGGGCGCTGCGCAGCGGCGGCGAGGTGGCCCGGCTGATGCACCGGCGGCGGCAGTCGCGGCCCCGGCGGGTCGTCCTGCTCGTGGACGTGTCCGGTTCGATGAGCCCCTACGCCGATGCGCTCCTGCGGTTCGCTCACGCGGCCGTCCGCGCCCGTCCCGCGGCGACCGAGGTGTTCACCATCGGCACCCGCCTGACCCGCGTCACCAGGGAGCTGCAGCTGCGCGACCCGGATCGGGCGCTGGCGGCCAGCGCGTCGGCGATCCCCGACTGGTCGGGCGGCACGCGCCTGGGCGAGGTGCTCAAGGCCTTTCTCGACCGGTGGGGGCAGCGCGGTACGGCGCGCGGTGCGGTGGTCGTCGTCTGCAGCGACGGCTGGGAGCGTGGTGGCACCGAGCTGCTGGGCGAGCAGATGACCCGCCTCCGGCGCCTGGCCCACGCCGTCGTGTGGGTCAATCCGCACAAGGGCCGGGCCGGCTACGAGCCGCTGACCGGCGGCATGCAGGCGGCGCTGCCCTCGATCGACCACTTCGTGTCCGGGCACAGCATGGCCGCGTTCGAGGAGCTGACGGGAGTGATCCAGCGTGCGTGACGTGCTCGAGGAGCTGGTCGGCTGGTGGCAGGCGGGGGAGACCGTCGGCATGGGCACCGTGGTGGCCACCTGGCGCTCCGCGCCGCGGCCGGCCGGCGCCTCGATGCTGGTCGGCCCCGACGGCACGGCCGTGGGCAGCGTGTCCGGCGGCTGCGTGGAGGGGGTGGTCTACGAGGAGGCCAAGGACGTCGTCGAGAGCGGCGAGCCGACCCTCGAGCGCTACGGCGTCAGCGACGACGACGCCTTCGCCGTCGGGCTGACCTGCGGCGGGATCCTCGACGTCTTCGTGGAGTCGGTGTCCCGCGAGTCCTTTCCGGAACTCGGCGAGGTCGCCGAGTCGGTGGGCCGGCACGAACCGGTCGCCGTCGTCACCGTGGTCAAGGGGCCCGACGACCGGCTCGGCCGACGGCTGGTCGTCTGGCCCGACCGGGAGTCCGGCACGCTCGGCGTGCAGCGGCTCGACGACGCCGTCGCCGCCGACGCCCGGGGCATGCTCGCCGCGGGGCGGACGGGGCTGCTGCACGTCGGGCACGACGGCGAGCGCCGCGGGGACGAACTGACGCTGTTCGTGAACTCCTTCGCGCCACCCGCCCGGATGGTGGTGTTCGGCGCGATCGACTTCGCCGCCGCCGTCGCCCGAGTGGGGGCGTTCCTCGGCTACCGGGTGACGGTCTGCGACGCTCGTCCGGTGTTCGCGACGCCCAAGCGCTTCCCCGACGCGCACGAGGTGGTCGTGGAGTGGCCGCACCGCTACCTGCAGGCGGAGGTGGACGCGGGACGGATCGACGAGCGCACGGTGCTGTGCGTGCTCACCCACGACCCGAAGTTCGACGTCCCGCTGCTGGAGGTGGCCTTGCGCATCCCGGTGGCCTACGTCGGGGCGATGGGATCGCGGCGCACGCACGAGGAGCGGGAGGCCCGGCTGCGCGAGGCGGGACTGGGCGACGCCGAGATCGCCCGGCTGGCCTCGCCGATCGGGCTGGACCTCGGCGCCCGGACCCCGGAGGAGACGGCGGTGTCGATCGCCGCCGAGATCATCGCCGGACGCTGGGGCGGCACGGGCGAGCGACTGGCCGGGATCGACGGCCCGATCCACCGCACGGCGGAACGCTGAGTGCTCAGCCATAGCCGATCCTGATCCCACCCGGGTCCCCACAGCAGGAGGTCGCCCATGCCCGCTCCTTCCCCGACCGAGGCCTACCGCGCCGCCCGCGACCGGATGGTCGAGCTCCGCGGCGACCACGACAGGGCGCTGGCCGAGTTCGACTGGCCGCAGATCGAGGGCCGGTTCAACTGGGCGGTCGACTGGTTCGACAGCTATGCCCGCGACAACGGGGCGACCGGACTGCACATCGTCGAGGAGGACGGTCGGGAGGCGACGTACTCCTTCGGCGAGATGGTCCGCCGCTCGGACCAGGTGGCCGGCTGGCTCCGGGCGCAGGGGGTGTCCAGGGGCGACCGCGTCGTCCTGATGCTGGGCAACCAGGTGGAGCTGTGGGAGTCGATGCTCGCGGTGATGAAGCTCGGCGCGGTGATCATGCCGACGACCACCGCTCTCGGACCGGCGGACCTGGTGGACCGCATCGAACGCGGCGGTGCCCGGCACGTCGTGGTCAATGCTCGGGACGCGGCCAAGTTCGACGCCGTCCCCGGCGACTACACCCGCATCGCCGTCGGCGACGCGCCTGAGGGGTGGCTCGCGTACCGCGACACCGCGGGGGCCGACGACGCCCCTCCCGGCCATCCGGGCACGCAGCCCAGCGACCCCCTGCTCCTGTACTTCACCAGCGGGACGACGAGCAGGCCCAAGCTGGTCGAGCACACGCAGGTCAGCTATCCCGTCGGACATCTGTCGACCGTGTACTGGCTCGGCCTGCAGCCCGGTGACGTGCACCTGAACATCAGCTCGCCGGGCTGGGCCAAGCACGCGTGGAGCTGCTTCTTCGCTCCCTGGATCGCCGAGGCGACGATCTACCTCTACAACTACACGCGCTTCGACCCGGCGAAGCTGCTCGACCGGCTCCGCCGCGACCGGATCACCAGCTTCTGTGCGCCCCCGACGGTGTGGCGGATGCTGATCCAGGCCGACCTGTCGGGCGGGGCCGGGTCGCTGCGCGAGGTGATCGCCGCCGGTGAGCCGCTCAACCCCGAGGTCATCGAGCAGGTGCGAGCCCAGTGGGGGCTCACCCTCCGGGACGGCTACGGCCAGACCGAGACGACGGCGACGGTGGCCAACACCCCGGGATCGGTGGTCAAGCCCGGCTCGATGGGTCGGCCGCTGCCCGGCATGCCGGTGGTGCTCGTCGATCCGGTCAGCGGGAAGCCGGCCGACGAGGGGGAGATCTGCCTGGACCTCGCCGCGTCCCCCGTGGGCCTGATGACCGGCTACCAGGGTGATCCCGAGCGGCACGCGGAGGCAATGGCCGGCGGCTACTACCACACCGGCGACGTCGCCCGGCGGGACGCCGATGGCTACATCACCTACATCGGGCGCGCGGACGACGTCTTCAAGGCCAGCGACTACAAGATCAGCCCCTTCGAGCTGGAGAGCGTGCTGATCGAGCACCCGGCGGTCGCCGAGGCCGCCGTGGTCCCGGTGCCCGACCCGGTGCGGGCCGCTGTTCCCAAGGCCTACATCGCCCTCGCCGCCGGCTCCGAGCCGACGCGGGAGACCGCGCTGTCGATCTTCCGCCACACCCGGGAGAACCTGGCCCCGTTCCTGCGGGTGCGCCGGATCGAGTTCGCCGAACTGCCCAAGACGATCTCGGGCAAGATCCGCCG
>JALYMS010000179.1 GCA_030773535.1 Actinomycetota bacterium
CCGAGAACCTCGTGGTCTTCGCGGAGTCCTGACCCGCGGCTGGACCGTCGTATCGGACGACGTGTGCGTCGAGCTCCGGCGGTCATGGCTGGACCCGGGGGTGTGCCTGGAGCCGTCGGCGGGCCTATCAGTGTCCAGCCCCACTCTGCGCGCCCGGCAGGGATCGAACCTGCGACCAAGTGCTTAGAAGCTGTAGGGCCGGGCGCTGTGCGCCGGGACATTTCCGCAGGTCCTTGACCTGCACGTTTCAGCGTGCCGGGCAAAATTATCCGGCCACTGAGCCCGGACGACTGCAGTTCCCTCCCGATGGAATGGATGCCGGGCCTGCACCGGTAGCCCATTCATCCTCCGCAGACGCTTTGGGCCGAGCAGGGTACCGGTGAGGCCGGATGGAGGTCGGGAGGGCGAACGTCACAGTCATGCCGACGGGAGCACGTGTGCCGTCGACCCAGACCGGCAGGTCTCGATAGCCACCGCGGCGCAGCTGCGGGGAGGCGGCCGACGTCGGCTGGCTTGATGCGTGGCCGTACCGCCGGGTCACCAACGCTACGCGGGGGAGGCGCCCAGTCCACGTCCCGAGGGGCGCCGACCTCTGACGAAAACGCGAAGGACCCGCGCGGATACACCGCCAGTAGGGCGAGCGGTCACATCACGCGGCCGGGGCTCGCGTTCTGCGGGATTCGACACGTCAGCGCGGTGATCCGGGGCTGATTCGGCCTCACACAGGTCAGCCACGCTGCCGGCACGGCCCTGATCAACGGGCCCCTCGCGTTCCGACAGACTCGGCAGGCCAGCCGTTGGCGCGGCATGCCGTCCATACCGAGAAGCACCGGCCCCGATGGCAACGGTGTCGACGAGCTCGTCGAGAACATCCGACTCGGGGCTGCGGTGCCGGGCCTGGGCGAACCCGGGTGCGGTGGGCTCCGATCGGTCGCCGGTAGGCCGGATCGGCGTTCGCCATGCTTTCGTCACGTCTGCACTATCGGCAGTTGGGTTGAGGGTCTGAACCCAGCGCACTACGGTTCTGGGGCCGGGACTACTCGTTTCGCTAGACAACGGACTCTCCGGGCGCAGCCTGGATCCTCCCTCCGAAGACATCCGCAGCAGCCGCGCTCAACACGCCAGTCTTCTCAATCGCACTCTTGGGCCTGACATAGCCCGCATTGCCGTGCGGAGAATCGCGCAACGTCTCTGCCCGGGCCGTCGCCCGCCGGGAATGCTCCGACGCCGGGCTCGAGGACCAGAACTACTCGTGTCGCTGCGGCCCAGGCCCGCCCCTGCTGGCTGGACCCGACGGCCACGACGAAGAAGGTCCTCGCCTGGTTGGCGGGTGCCGCCGCGCAGGACGTCGAGCTCGTCGCCTTTCCCGAGACCTTCCCCTCCGGCCACCCGTTCTGGCTCGAGCTCACCGGCGGCGCCCGCTTCGACGACCCCGCGCAGAAGCGCGCGTACGCGGCATACCTGGAGGCCGCCGTGGCGATCGACGGGTCGGAGCTCCGCCAGATCGCCGAGGCCGCGCGTGACCTCGGCGTCTTCGTCTACCTAGGGACGACCGAGCGCGCGACCGGGTCGGCCGGGGGGACGGTGTTTTGCACGCTGGTCGCCATCGACGCGCAGGCGGTGGTGAGCACGCATCGCAAGCTCATACCGACCTACGAGGAGCGCCTCGTCTGGGGCACCGGCGACGGCCACGGCCTGCTGGTGCACCAGTACGCGGGCACCCGCGTCGGCGGCCTGAACTGCTGGGAGAACTGGATGCCGCAAGCCCGCCACGCCCTCTACGCGCAGGGAGGAACTGCACGTCAACGTCTGGCCGGGCATCCCGCGCAACACCGCCGACATCACCCGGTTCGTGGCTCTGGAGGGTCGGGTGTTCTCCCTCGCGGTCAACGGCCTGATCTGCCTGTCCGATGTACCGAGCGACTTCCCGCTCTACGGCGAGTTGAAGGAGATCGGCGTGACCGACTACTGCCGCGGCGGCTCCGCGATCGCGGGCCCGGACGGAACATGGCTGGTCGGACCGGTCGTCGGCGAGGAGCGCCTGGTCGTGGCCGACCTCAACCTGCGCCGGGTGGCCCGAGGAGCGGCAGAACTTCGACCCAACCGACCACTACAGCCGGCCAGACGTCTTCACCGTCCAGGTCGACCGCCGCCGGCTGGAGGCGGTTCACTTCAGGGACTGAGGTCTGAGGCGGCTGTCAGCGACGCCGAGATGGGTCGACCGAGCCGACTAGGCACAGCCGACTGACACAGACACAGCGTCCGTCGCGGCCACGCGACGCCCAGCAGTCGCTCCGTCCAGTGAGAGAGCCTTGATCAGGAGTTCCTTCGGCGGTCGGGTTGCAGCGCCCCGGCGAGCCGGGCGAGGGCGTCTGTGAAGTCGGGTTGTGGTAGGTGGCCGAATCCCAGTCGGAACACCCGGTCCTCCTCGCCGAACCAGGAGCCGGGGGCGACTCGAGTGTGGTTCTCAGCGAGCCGGGCGTAGAAGTCGGGCACGGCGCCGTCGGGCACGCGGTCGTGAGCAAGTCGAAGGCAGCACAGCGCTCCTCCGTCAGGGCGGACGAACTCCAGGGGCTGATCGCGGACCCACTGCTCGAGGTCGGAAAGTGCACGCTGCAGCAGTGCCGCCCGCGGAGCGAGCACCTCGCTGCGTCGGCGCAGCAGCTGCACGGCGAGGAACTCATCAGGTGCCGAGCAGGCGATCGTGGTGAGCCACTTGGCGTTACGCAGCCGCTCGTAGAGGTCAGCGTCAGTCGTCGTGAGCCAGCCCAGCCGCAGGCCGGGTGCGCCGTGCGCCTTGGACAACGACCCGCACGTCACCACGCGGGGCGACAGGGCGGCCACCGAGGCCGGCACCGGCGCGTCACCGTAGGTGGACTCGCGGTAGGTCTCGTCGACCAGTACGACGGCTTCCGGTGCCCGCTCGTCGACGGCGGCGAGCAGGCCGCGCAGCTCCTCCTCGGTCAGCCGAACTCCGGACGGGTTCTGCGGCGAGGCGACCGACACGAGTCGGGTCTCCGGTCTGAGGGCGTCTGCGACCGCCTTCAGAGGGAGCCGGTAGCCATCATCGAAACGCAGTGCCACGACATCCGTTCGCGCCCCAAGTCCCTCGGGGATGGTCCGGGCCGGTGGAAAACACGGGCTCGCCAGTACCACGGCGTCGCCGGGCCGGCACCGGTCCTGAGCGAGCAGGAACATCCCCCCGATCGCTCCCACCGTCACCAGCACCTGTCCGGCGTCCACACCGGTACCGGCACCGATCAGCGCCCGCAACTCTGCATCGCCGGAGGAGCTGCCGTACCCGAGCGGCAGATCCATCAGCGCGTCGGGCCCGACCAGCTCTCCGATGCGCAGTGCTGGGCATGTGCTCTCGGCCAAGTCGTAGCGGACGGGGACCTCCACCAGGTTGCTCATCGGGCTCGCTGCAAAGGACGCCATGGACCCATCCTGCTCGAGGTATGCACGACTGTGATTCGAGCCGGTGCTCACCGGTGGGGCGGGCATCGGGAAGGATGCACCCCGCCTGACCTTCAACGGACAGGACGAGAAGTCTTCCCCGGTGAGCGGTGCCTATTTGGCCGCACCGCCCGGACCGGCGGACTGCCCCCTGCGTGAGCGCCGACTTCTGGGCATGGCGGCGTGAGGGTGCGCTCCCGACCGCTCACACGGCAATCACACGGCCGAAAGGTCCCGGTAGCCGATGCGCTCTCGGACTGCAGTCGGCGCCCGCCGCCCCTTGCAGGACGGGTGACGGGCGCAACGCAGTCGGGCAAGCGCCGCAACTGCTGGGCACGTTGCCGCCGCTAAGCAACGTTCGCCGTCACCGGCCTGACCTACAGACGGAGCTGCGGCCCGAGCGGGGCTGACGCCAGCCTCGGCACGTGAGCCAAGAGAACCGAGGCCCCTACTCTGCAGCGCCTGAAGCAGGTGAGCACAGATCTCGGGCCGGCCGCGGGCAGCAGGACCCGCAGGCCCGCCGTCGCGCCGCTCGGCGTCGTGATCGTGAACGAGGTCCCCACAGCGCGGAGGTCATACGTGAGGCCCCGGTGCGGTTGGCCGGGGGGATCGTGACGCGGAGGAGGCGTCCTGTCGAAGCCGGAGGGCGCTGCGCGCGCGCTTGGCAGCCCATCACCTGCACGCCGGGATCCGGGACGCCGCGGCGCACACGGCGCCTGCTCGGGCCGCCTTCCTGGCTCGGTTCGAGCACGAGGTGGACCCGGACGGGGCTCTTGATCCTCGGGAGCGAGCTCGTCGGGCGGAGCACGCGCGCAAGGCTTACTTCCTCCGCCTCGCTCTGGCTTCGGCCCATGCGCGTGGGTCCCGCCGTGGGGGCGGCGGACCAAGCCCCACTGCCGACAGTTAGGGAAGCCGGCGAGGTGTCGCCGTCCCGTGACACCGCTCGTGTCCAAAGGGGCCGCAAGGGCCGAACGCGACGCAGGGCGTCGATCAGAGGCGATCCCCCAGACCGAGGCGCCGGTGGGCCTCGCGAGCGCGCTCGTCGGCCATCGAGGCCCCGTACCGGCGCAACATCTGCGGTGACTTCCAGCCCATCAGCCGCATGAGATCGGTCTCGCTCCCGTTGTGCGCCAGCCACTCGTGGGCCGCGGTGTGCCGGAACTGGTGGGCGTGCAGCCCCGGGATGCCCACGGCGTCGCCGCGCCGGCGCAGCATCCGCCCGATGCCGCCGGAGGACAACGCCCCGCGGTTCTTCTCCGTCAGCCACAGTTCGGATCGGTCGGCCTGCCGCTCCCGGGCGCGCGCCCGCAGATAGCGGCCGAGCGCAAGACCGGTCTGCTGACCGAAGGGAAGTGCGCACGGGCGCCGCCGCTTGCCGACCACATGGGCGACGTCCTCAGTGAAGTCGAGGTCTGTTCAGAGGCGGATGGCGCGCCCGGCAGGGATCGAACCTGCGACCAAGTGCTTAGAAGCTGTCCAGCGCTCAACGCTGTGCGCTCAAGCGTTCCGAGCGTGCCCTACCCGAGCGCGATGGCCGAAGTTATCCGGTCATCAATTAGACGGCCCCGCCCCGGTTCGTCAGACCGGAACGGGACCTTGATCCCTCACCATCCTCAGAAAGGCGAGAGACCCATGATCAACACTACGCAGAACGGCAACGCAGGTCAGCCCCCGGACGAGGGCCACGGCTGGCGGAGCCGAGTGGTCCTAGACCCGGAGGACGGCGGCGACGCCGGGATCTCGTACAACTGGACCGCCCCGACCGCGGGCTCGGCACGCGACTGTCCCGACAATGAGCCCTTCCCGGTCCCGGTGGACCTGATCCGCGAGGACGACCTCCACGTCACCGAGGACGGCACGACCCTCGAGTGCGGCAAGCCGTGGATCTTCACGGCCGATCTGTGGTTCGCCGACGCGGCCGAAGCGCGTAACATGCGGCGGCCCTTCTCGACGCCTGCGACGAGTTCGACCGGATCACCGGGGCGGGTGCGCTGTGACCGCGCTGCGCCTGGTCGCCGAAGGGCCTGCAGACAGGCTTGATCCCGATCTGCTGGACTTCGAGTTCTGGCAGCGGGAGCTGCGCGGCCTCCGTCCGACCACGATCCGTGTCCGCGTCGAGCTGCTCGCCCGGGTCTCGACCTTCGTGGGCAAGCCGCTGCGGGATGTCACCGAGGCCGACCTCCTCCGTTGGGAACAGACCGCCGTCGCGGGCCGGGCAGCGGAGACCCGCCGGGCGTACGTCTCGCACGTCAGGTCGTTTTACCGCTGGGCCAAGGTCTCCGGCGTGGTCACCGTGGAGAGGTTGTCCCGGGTCTCGTAGAAGTTGAGGTGGCGGTCCCCCGCCCGCACCGGCCGTGAGGTAGGTGTTGGGCGTCCGCCAAGACACCACGCCAGACAGGGGACCGCCGTGACCAAGAAGTACCAGAACAACAAGATCAACACGCCTGCCGGCGACGGCTTCGTCGTGCCAGAGCAGGTGAATGTGGCGATGGCCGAGATTGCCGGCTCGATGCGCGAAGGCCTGCTCGCACTCGCGGTGGGCACCGGTCTGCAGGTGATGCAGGTACTGATGGAGGCCGACGTGACCGCGCTGGCCGGCCCGAAGGGCAAGCACGACCTGCGCGCGCGGCCGATCTACCACCACAAGCGCGAATCGATCGAAGCGCACCTGAACGTCGTGTTCGCCGCGCTCGCCGTCACCCACCACGTCGAGA
>JALYMS010000180.1 GCA_030773535.1 Actinomycetota bacterium
TAGCGCCCGTGGCGGAGCTGGCACTGGACGAGGCGGTCGAGCTGACCCGCACCGGCGACGTGTGGGTGTTCCGCGGCGCCTCGATGGCCGACCGGGCGATCCGGGCGCTGACCAACGCGCCGGTCAACCACGTCGGCATGGCCGTCGTCCTCGAGGACCTGCCCCCGCTGCTCTGGCACGCCGAGCTGGGCCGTTCGCTGCCCGACGTCTGGACCGGTGAGCACCAGCGCGGCGTCCAGCTGCACGATCTGCACGACGCCGTGACCACGTGGCGGCGCCGGTACGGCCAGCGGGCCTGGTTGCGCCAGCTCGTGGGCCCGGCCGAGGACGGCGGGGTGACCCCGGAGATGGAGGACGCCGTCCTGCGCACTGTCGCCCGCCTCGACGGCCGTCCGTTCCCGACGACGCGCGGGCTGGTGCGCGGGTGGGTCAACGGCCGGCTGCGGCGGCAGACCGATGCCGAGACGGTGTTCTGCGCGGAGCTGGTGGCCGCCACCTACACCGCGATGGGGCTGCTCCCCGGCGACCGGCCGCTCAACGCCTACGACCCCGGCAGCTTCTGGTCCGGCGACGACCTGGAGCTGCTCCTGGGGGCGCGCCTCGGGCCGGAGATCCCGGTCGACGTCCCCGCTGCCTGAGCCGGCCGGTTCAGGTCTCCCGCACCCGGTACGTGGTCTGCACCATGCCGCCGGGGTAGGTCCGCGTGCGGACGTGCTGCAGCGGGACGTCGGCCGCCAGCTCGCCGAACGGGGTGTGCCCCGTGCCGATGAGGACCGGCACGCGCGAGAGCGTCAGGTCCGCGATGAGCCCGGCGCGGAGGAACGTGTGCACCGTCCGGCCGCCGTCGACGTAGACCCGCTGGTAGCCGGCCGCGGTCAGGGCTGCCACCGCCTCGTCGAGGGAGCGGTGCACGCGGATGCGCGGATCGTCTTCCGGGGACAGCGTCGTGCTCAGCACGTGCACCGGTTTGCCCCCGTAGGGCCAGTCGGCCATCGGCGCGATGAAGTCGTAGGTGCTGCGCCCCATGATCAACGCGTCGATCCCGGCGAGGAAGTCGCTGAAGCCGAAGTCGCCGCCGGCGCCGTCGTCGGGAGCGCCCCCGATTCGTCGCCGCCGGTGAGCCAGGAGAGGTCGCCGTCGGAACGGGAGATGAAGCCGTCGACGCTCATGCCGAGGAAGACCGATCCGGTGAAGGGCGCATCCATGGCCGACACCCTGCCGCAGCGGGGGAACGATCGGCGGCCCCGCGTCGCGGCGAGCCCGGTTACGCGGTCGAGCGGGGTGCGACGGCGGGGAGCACCGCGGCGGACACGGCCGCCACTCCGCCACTGACCAGGGCGGCCCGGCGATAGCGGGGCTCCCGCAGCAACGGCACCATGGTCGCCGCGTGCAGCAGATCGATCCCCGATGCGGCGCCGACGAGCCGGCCCCCGGGTGCGGCGAGCACGGCGGCGTGCTGCGCGAGCAGCCGGGCGCCGAGGAGACGTACGACCCAGACCCGGGACCGCGGGTACTCGGGGCACAGGCGGTCCACCGTGGCCAGTGGCCGGGCGAACAGGGCGAGTCCCCAGCCGGCGCCGAGCGATGCGAGCAGGCGGGTCAGTGCCCGCCGTCGGCCGTTGCCCATCGGCGCCGTCCTTCCGTAGTGGTCCTCGGGAAAGCTAGTGCCCGGCGGCACGCGGGCGGCCCGAGGGGACCGGCGTCGCGGCGTCCCGGTTCTCCGGGAGGGGCGCGAAGCTGCGCAGCCGCAGGCTGTTAGTGACCACGAACACCGAGCTGAACGCCATCGCCGCGCCGGCGATCATCGGGTTCAGCAGCCCCGCGGCGGCCAGCGGGATCGCGGCGACGTTGTAGGCGAAGGCCCAGAAAAGGTTGCCCTTGATCGTGGCCAGGGTCCGGCGGGCCAGGCGGATCGCGTCGGCGGCGACCCGCAGGTCCCCGCGCACCAGGGTCAGGTCGCTCGCCTCGATCGCGACGTCGGTACCCGTGCCCATGGCCAGGCCCAGGTCGGCCTGCGCCAGCGCCGCGGCGTCGTTGACGCCGTCACCGACCATGGCCACCGTCCGGCCCTCGGCCTGCAGCCGCCGGACGACGTCCACCTTCTCCTGCGGCAGCACCTCCGCGATCACTCCGTCGATCCCCACCTCGGCGGCGACCGAGCGGGCGACGGCCGCGTTGTCGCCGGTCAGCAGGATCGGCGTGAGCCCGAGGCGGCGCAGCTGGCGGACGGCGTCGGCGGAGGTGGGCTTGACCGCGTCGGCCACGACGAGGACGCCCCGCGCGGCGCCGTCCCAGCCGACCGCGATGGCCGTCCGGCCGGCGCTCTCGGCCTCGGCGGCGACCTGCTCCAGCTCGGCGGGCAGGTGCTGGGACCAGTCGGCGAGCAGGGCGCGCCGGCCGACGACCACCGTGTGTCCCTCCACCTGCCCGGTGACGCCCAGGCCCTCCACGTTGGCGAAGCCGGTGACGGCGGGCAGCTCCCCGGCCCGCTCGGCCGCGCCGCGGGCGACGGCCTGCGCGATCGGGTGTTCCGACGCCGCCTCCAGCGCACCGGCCAGCAGCAGCAGCTCGCCGGCGTCCTGGCCGGCTGCGGGGAGGACGTCGCGGAGGGTCATGTGCCCGGTGGTGACGGTGCCGGTCTTGTCGAGGACGACGGTGTCGACCCGGCGGGTGGACTCCAGCACCTCCGGGCCCTTGATGAGGATGCCCAGCTGCGCCCCGCGGCCGGTGCCGACCATCAACGCGGTCGGTGTGGCCAGGCCCAGCGCACAGGGGCAGGCGATGATCAGCACCGCGACGGCGGCGGTGAACGCGGCCGGCAGCCCGGCGCCGCTGCCGATCCAGAAACCCAGAGTCCCGACGGCCAGCGCCAGCACGACCGGCACGAAGATCCCCGAGACCCGGTCGGCCAGGCGCTGGACCTCGGCCTTGCCGTTCTGCGCGTCCTCGACGAGCCGGGCCATCTGGGCGAGCTGGGTCTCCGACCCGACGCGGGTGGCGCGCACGACCAGGCGGCCACCCGCGTTCACGGTGCCGCCCGCGACCGTGTCGCCTGGGCCGACCTCGACCGGGACCGACTCCCCCGTGAGCATCGAGGCGTCGACCGCCGAGGAGCCCTCGGCGACCTCGCCATCGGCGGCGATCTTCTCTCCGGGCCGCAGCACGAACAGGTCTCCCACGGCGAGCTCAGCCACCGGGACCCGGCGCTCGGTCCCGTTGCGCAGGACCGACACCTCCTTCGCGCCGAGCTCCAGCAGGGCGCGCAGCGCGGCCCCGGCCCGGCGCTTGGACCGGGCCTCGAAGTACCGCCCGGCGAGGATGAGCGTGGTCACCCCGGCCGCGGCCTCCAGGTAGATGTTCGCGCTGCCGTCGGTGCGGGAGATCGTCAGCTCGAACGGGTGGGTCATGCCCGGCTCGCCGGCCGTGCCGACGAACAGGGCGTACAGCGACCAGCCGAAGGCGGCCAGGGTGCCGAGGGACACCAGGGTGTCCATGGTGGCCGCGCCGTGCCGCAGGTTCGTCCATGCGGCGCGGTGGAACGGCGCGCCGCCCCACACCACGACCGGCGCCGCCAGCGTCAGCGACAGCCACTGCCAGTACTCGAACTGGAGAGCGGGCGCCATTGCCATCGCCACGACCGGGATCGTGAGGGCGGTGGAGACGAGCAGGCGGTGCCGGAGCGAGCCGACGGGGTCGTCCTCCGCGGCGGCCCCGGGCTCGGCCTCGGGGGGCGCGGGCAGCGCTGCGGTGTAGCCCGTCTTCTCGACCGTGGCGATGAGGTCGGCCGGAGTGATGCCCTCGCCGAACCTCACCTTGGCCTTCTCGGTCGCGTAGTTGACCGTGGCGGTCACGCCGTCGAGCTTGTTCAGCTTCTTCTCGATGCGGTTGGCGCACGAAGCGCAGGTCATGCCGCCGATGAGGAGCTCGACGTCACCGGTGACGAGGCGGTCGGGGGCGGTCGTCATGGGCCGGCCTCCACGGTCACGGTCAACGCGGCGGTGCGCACGACGTCCCCGTGCTTGAAGTCCAGGAACAGCCGGTACGTGCCGGCCGAGGGGGCGGTGGTGGCGAACTCGACGTTCGGCCCCGGCGCGACGGCCGGGTCGCCCGGCTCCC
>JALYMS010000181.1 GCA_030773535.1 Actinomycetota bacterium
GGGCCGATGTCGCCGAGGCCCAGCACCGCCGAGCCGTCGGTGACGACGGCGACGGTGTTGCCCTTGATGGTCAGCCGCCGGACGTCCTCGGGATGCTCGGCCAGGGCCAGGCAGACGCGGGCGACGCCGGGCGTGTAGGCCATGGACAGGTCGTCGCGAGTCTTGAGCGGCACCTTGGAGGCGATCTCGAGCTTGCCGCCCAGGTGCAGCAGGAAGGTCCGGTCGCTGACCTTGCGCACCGTCACGCCCTCGACGTTGCGCAGCGCCCCCACCATCTCCTCGGAGTGGGCGGCGTCTGCGGCCGAGCAGGTGACGTCGACCGTCAGGCCGTCCGACCGGGAGTCGACCACGTCGATCGCGGTGACCGCGCCGCCGGCCGAACCCACGGCGGTGGCGATCCGGCCGATCGACGCCGGATCGCCGTCGGCGGTGAGCCGCACGGTGATCGAGTAGGAGGCGGAGGTCACCAGGCCACGGGGCTTGGCCACGGGCTCGCCGAGGGACGTGTCGTCGGCGCCGACGCGGGGCGCGAGGTCGCTGCTCATAACGTCGGCCATCGTCTCATCGAAGGGAGTCACCCGCCCGCGCGCGTGCCGGAGATTGCTGGTCAGCTCGACGTCCCACCGTCATCGCCTGTGAACGCGGCCGCCGGTCCCCTTGCCGGGAAGTCTGCTCCCGCATCGGCCGCGGTACCAGTGGCCTCGTTCCGCAGCCGGGGCGGGGAGAGTTCCGCGTGACCGGAGGACGAGGCCAGGGCACGCGCCCACGAGGCGAGCCCGGCCACGTCGATGCCCTGCGGCGGGACGGAGGCGTAGGGCGCGATGTTGCCCGCGCCGCGCTCCAGGAGCGCCGATGCTCCCCGGGCGTTCCCGCGCAGAGCGTGGGTCAGGCCGACGGCCAGCTGGGCGAGCCCCCGCCACAGCTGCCGCTCGGCGTCGGGCGCGGATTTCCAGGCGTCCTCGAGGACCTCGTGGGCGTGGAAGGGCCGTCCGGCGTCCAGCAGCGCCTGCGCCTCGGCAAGTGCCCGGGCCGGCGGGCGGACGACGCCCTCCGGGGCGCGGTCCTCCCCTGGTTCGCCGTAGGGCAGCGGCCGGCCCAGCGCGTCGCGGGGCCGCGCGCTGCGTGCTCGGCCCTGGGCATCGCGGTCACGGTCGAAAACCACCCGGGCATCTTCTCCCGAATGGTGGACCGGTCGACGGTTCCGGTTTTCCCGGGGGCCTGGATCGTGCACGATGGAGCCGAGGACGGCTGGATGAGAGCCGCCCCCGCACCGACCCGCGGTCGAACCTCGACCGGTCCGGACCTGGAGGGGGTGGATCCGTGGCAGCCGGTTCCGCGACCGCGACCTGCGGCACCGACCGGATCCTCGACCTCGAGGAAGCCGTCGATCACGTCACCCGTTCGGCGCTGCGGCCCGGCACCGTCGGGCGGGTCGGTCTCGAACTGGAGGCCCACCTCGTCGATCTGGAGGATGCGGGCAGCAGGGTTCCGTGGCCGCGAGTGCAGGCAGCGGTCGACAGCATCGGTGTGTGGCCCGGCGGCAGCCGGCTCACCGTCGAGCCGGGTGGTCAGCTCGAGCTGTCCGGGCCGCCGGCGACCGACGTCGGCATCGCGGTGGACGCGCTGCGCGCAGATCGCGCCGCGCTGACCACCGCGCTCGCCCGGGAAGGCCTCGGCACGGCGCTGCTCGGCGCCGACCCCGTGCGCCCGCCGCAGCGGATCAGCCCGGCACCGCGCTACGCCGCCATGGAGCGCCACTTCGCGGCCCTCGGTTGCGCCGCTGCCGGCCGGACGATGATGAGCTCGACGGCCGCCCTGCAGGTGAACCTGGACGCCGGACCGCCCGACGGCTGGCGCGACCGCGTCACCCTCGCCCACCGGCTCGGTCCCGTGCTGGTCGCCGTCTCCGCCTGCTCACCGCTGCTGGCCGGCCGGCGGACCGGCTGGCGCTCGGCGCGGCAGCAGGTGTGGGGAGACCTCGACCAGAGCCGCTGCGGTCCGCTGCTCGGCCGGCACGACCCGGCCGCCGAGTGGGCCGCGTACGCGCTCGCGGCCCCGGTCATGCTGCTGCGCCGGGCCGGCGGCGGCGCGGAGGCCGTCTGCACCCGGGCGTCCTTCGCCGAGTGGGTGACCGGCGCGGCGCCCCTGGGCGGCCGGCGTCCCACGACCGGCGACCTGGATCAGCACCTGACGACCCTGTTCCCACCGGTCCGCCTGCGCGGCTACCTCGAGATCCGGTACCTCGACGCCGCACCCGAGCCCTGGTGGCCGGCGCTGGCCGCGGTGACGACGGCGCTGCTCGACGACCCCGCGGCCGCCGATCGCGCCTGGGCGGCCACGGCTCCGGTGACCGGCGCCTGGGACCGCGCGGCCCGGCTGGGCCTGACCGACGAGGCGCTGCGCAGAGCCGCCGTCGCGTGTCTGTCCGCCGCGGCGCCCGCCGTCCCGGCGGCCCTGCAGCCGGAGGTCGAGGCACTGACCGGCCTCGTCCGGGAGGGCCGCAGTCCCGGCGACGCCGTGCGGGACGCCGCCGGCAGCGACGACCCCACCGCCCTCCTCCAAGCCGCCATCTCCGGGACGGGGACGAATCCATGACCGACCACCGCGAACGCCTCGCCGCCGACCTCACCGCCGCTCGCGACCGCACGCTGCAGCTCACCGACCACGACGACCCGGAGCTCCTGCGCCAGCACACGCCGCTGCTCAGCCCGCTGGTCTGGGACCTCGCCCACATCGGGCAGCAGGAGGACCTGTGGCTGCTGCGCGGCGGCGACGCCTGCCGCCCCGGCCTCCTCCCCCCGGACGTCGAGGTCCTCTACGACGCGTTCACCCAGCCGCGCGCCGTCCGCGCCCGGCTGCCGCTGCTACCGCCCGTGGAGGCGCGCCGCTTCGGCCGGGAGGTGCGCGGCCGGGTGCTCGACCGGCTGGAGAAGCTCGGCGTGGACGACGACGGCGACCCGTTCGACTTCGCGATGGTGGTGAGCCACGAGCAGCAGCACGACGAGACGATGCTCCAGGCGCTCAACCTGAGGCTCGGCCCTCCGCTGCTCGGCGCCGGCACGGCGCTGCCGCCCGGCCGGCCCGGGATGGCGGGCACGTCGGTGCTGGTGCCCGGCGGCGAGTTCGTGCTCGGCGTCGACGCCACCGACGAGCCCTTCTCGCTGGACAACGAGCGTCCGGCCCATGCCGTGCACGTCCCGGCGTTCCGCATCGGCCGGGTGCCGGTAACCAACGGCGAGTACGCCGCCTTCGTGGCCGACGGCGGATACGACTCGCCGCGTTGGTGGTCCGCCCGGGGCTGGCAGCACCGGCAGGAGGCCGGCCTGGAGCGGCCACAGTTCTGGACGGCCCGGGGGACCCGCACCCGGTTCGGGATCGAAGAGGAGCTGCGACCGGACGAACCGGTCCAGCACGTGACGTTCTTCGAGGCGGAGGCGTACGCCGCCTGGGCCGGTGCCCGGCTCCCGACGGAGGAGGAGTGGGAGAAGGCAGCGACCTGGGACCCGATGGCGGGACGGCGCCGCCGCTTTCCCTGGGGTTCGGCGGAGCCGACCGCCGCGCTGGCCAACCTCGATGGCGCTGCCCTGCGACCGGCCCCGGTGGGCGCCTATCCGGCAGGTGCGTCGGCGTACGGCGTCGAGCAGCTGATGGGCGACGTGTGGGAGTGGACCTCGTCGCCCTTCCGGCCGTGGCCGGGCTTCGCACCGATGCTCTACGCCGACTACTCCGCCCCCTTCTTCGGCGGGGACTACCGGGTCCTCCGCGGCGGATCGTGGGCGGTGGCGGCGGCGATCCTGCGCCCCAGCTTCCGCAACTGGGACCACCCCTACCGTC
>JALYMS010000182.1 GCA_030773535.1 Actinomycetota bacterium
ACGTCCGGGGCGCCGAGGCGGGCCGCGTCGGCGGTGCGGTCGTCGGGCATCCGCTGGGACTCACGCTCGGCGTCGACCCGCGCGGCGTAGTGCTCGACCTCGCGCGCCGTCCGCTCCTCGTCCCAGCCGAGTTCGCGCGCCATCAGCGCGGCCACCTGCGGGGCGGAGTCGACGCCACGGTGCTCCGTCTGGATGCTGACGCGGGTCCGTCGGGTCAGGACGTCGTCGAGGTGCAACGCGCCCTCGGCCCGGACGGCGTGCACCACCTCGGCGGCGAGGTACCCGGGGGCACCGTCCAGGGGGCGGGCCAGCGCCGGGTCGGACCGGGCCAGGTCCAGAACGTCGCCGACCAGGTCACCGTGGCGGCGCAGCAGGCGGGCCACGGTCTCCTCGGGCAGGCCGGCGCCGGCGGCCAGCTCGGCAGCCGCGCCCCGCACCTCGCTCCAGCGCTGCGCCCCCACGAGCGGCAGGTTCGCGGTCCGCGAGGGCGGCGCAGGCGGCAGTGCTGCCACGGCGGCGTCGACGGCGTCCTCGGCCATCACGCGGTAGGTCGTGTACTTGCCGCCGGCGACGAGCACGAGGCCGGGCACCGGGGTGACCACGGCGTGCTCGCGGGAGAGCCGGCTGGTCTCGTCCGACTCCCCCGCCAGCAGCGGACGCAGGCCGGCGTACACGCCGAGGATCGACTCCTGCCCGACCGGCCGCCGCAGTACCCGGTTCACCTGGTCCAGGAGGTAGGCGATGTCGGCGCTGCTGGCCGCTGGGTGGTCGCGGTCGAGCCGCCAGGGGGTGTCGGTCGTGCCGAGGATCCAGTGCTCGCCCCACGGGATCACGAACAGCACGCTGGTCGGGGTGCGCAGAATCAGGCCCGAGCGCGTGCCCCCGGCGTCCTCGACGTCGGCACCGTCGATCGCGGCCCGCGGCACGACGAGGTGCACGCCCTTGGAGGCCCGCACCTTCAGGCTCGGCGCCGATGCGCCGAGCATCTCGCCGATGTCGTCGCTCCACACGCCGGTCGCGGCGACGATGCTGCGCGCGCGGACGGTGAACCCCGAGCCGTCGGTCAGGTCGGCCACCCGGACGCCGACGACCGCGGAGTCCGGCCGCTCCCCGTCCCGGAGGAGCCCCACCACGCGGGCGCTGGACAGCACCCGGGCGCCCAGCCCGGCGGCCGTGCGCACGACCGCGAGGGTGTGCCGGGCGTCGTCCACCTGGGCGTCCCAGTAGCGGATCGCCCCCCGGACGACGTCACCGCGCAGCCCCGGGAAGGCGGCCAGCGTCGCCTTCCGGGACAGGTGCCGGTGCACCGGCACCCCCCGGCCGGCCTTCATCGCCGCGCCCAGCAGGTCGTAGAGGGCGACCCCGGCACCGAAGTACGCCCGCTGCCACACCGGGCGGGTCAGCGGGAGCAGGAACGGCAGCGGTGTCACCAGGTGCGGCGCGATGGTCTGCACCAGGCGGGCGCGCTCGCCCAGCGCCTCGTGCACCAGCGGGAAGGCCAGTTGCTCGAGGTAGCGCAGCCCGCCGTGGATCAGCTTGCTGGAACGGCTGGACGTGCCCGACGCCCAGTCGCGGGCCTCCAGCAGCCCGACCGAGAGCCCCCTGCTCGCCGCGTCGAGCGCCGCGCCGGCTCCGGTCACCCCGCCCCCGATCACGAGCACGTCGACGACCTCGTCGGCCAGCCGGGCGCGGTCGGCCCTCCGGCGTTCCGGTGAAAGCAGCGTGCGGTCGGTTCCCCCCGAGTGCATGCCTCCTACTGTCCCCCGCCTCCCGGCGGTCGCGCCGCGAACCTGATCACACCGGCGGGCGTGTCCGGGCCGCGCCGGACCCGGGCCCGTGTCCGGGCCCGTCGGCGCTAGTGCGACGTCGTCTTGGCGGCGGATCCCTTGCGCCGGTGGATCAGGCTCATGACGACCACGACCAGCGCGCCCACGACGAGCCCGAGCAGCGCGCTGGCCAGCGTGTTGACCAGCCAGGCCACGACCGAGCCGAGGGCTCCGGTGGCCGCCTTCGCCGCGTCCTCGAGGTGGTGCACGGTCTCGTAGAGGACGTGCAGACCCAGCTCGTCGGTGCCCACCAGCAGGATGTGACCACCGACCCACAGCATCGCCACGGTCCCGATCACGGTGAGGGCGCTGAGCAGCCGCGGCATCGCCTTCACCATCCCGCGGCCGAACCGGGCCAAGCCCTGTCCCGAGCGCTGGGACAGCGAGAGGCCGGCGTCGTCCATCTTCACGATGAGGCCGACGACGCCGTAGACCAGGACGGTGATACCCAGCGCGACCACGGCGAGGATCAGCGCCCGGGAGACGAACGCCTCGCTCGCCACCTCGTTGAGCGAGATGACCATGATCTCCGCCGACAGGATGAAGTCGGTTCGCACCGCTCCGGACACGATGGTGTCCTCGTCCGGGAGCGTCTCCTCGCCGGCCGCGTGGTCGTCGTGCGAGCCGCTGATCCGGTGCCAGATCTTCTCCGCGCCCTCGTAGCACAGGTACGCGCCACCGATCATGAGGATCGGGGTCAGGAGGAACGGCAGGAACTGACTGAGCAGCAGGATCGCGGGCAGGATGATGAGCAGCTTGTTGCGCAGGGAGCCGATCGCGATGCGCCGGATGATCGGCAGCTCGCGCTCGGCGGCCAGGCCGTGCACGTACTGCGGCGTGACGGCGGTGTCGTCGACGACGACGCCCGCGGCCTTCGCGCTCGCCCGTCCAGCGGCCAGTCCGATGTCATCGACCGATGCCGCAGCCGCCTTCGCCAGCACCGCCACGTCGTCCAGCAGTGCTACAAGTCCACCCGCCACGAGGATCCTTCCGGTCGGTCAGCACTCGCGTGCTGGCCAGCGATGTCGGTATGTCCGGCCGTCCCGAGCGGGCGCGTGCCCGCCGTTCCCCGGCGGTGATACCCCGCCGGAGCACGAAGCAAGGATCGACTCCGCGGCGTCATGACGGGTGCGCTCTCTCGTTGTCCAGCGCGAGGGCCAGGTAGACGGCGCTGAAGTCCGCGACGGCCAGCTGCCGGGCCAGCCGGGGAAGGCGGCCGTACCGCGCCGGGTCGCCGTGTTCGGCCAGTCCGCTGACCGGGATGCTGTGCGTCGTCGCGGTGCGCAGCACCTGCTCCAGGGCCTCGGCCGCGGACCGTGGCTCCCGCTCGCCGGCGCCGTCCAGGACACCGGCGTCGGGATCCCGGATGGTGAGCAACCGGAGGCGGCGTCCGCCGTCGTCGGCCCGGTCCCGGAAGAAGTCGTCGTCGCCCTGGGGGGCCAGCGGTCCACCGAGGACGGCGCAGGCGGCGACCCGCTGGTCCGGGAGCCGGAACCCGGTGACCGGCAGCCCGGCGAGGGTCGCCAGCTGGTCCGCGATCCGGGTCGCCGCCGCATCTGCGAGCGGCCCCTCCGCCGCGATGACCGGCAGCGCGTCCAGCAGCTCCAGCGCCAGGGTCTTGGCCGGGTTGACGAAGGACTCCCGAGCCGGGCCGCACTCGGCGGCGATCTCGTCCAGCGCCGCGGCCACGTCGTCCAGGGAAGCCACCCCTGCGGGCAGCAGCTCGAGCTCGGTGGCCAGCTGGAGCAGCGGGGTGAGCAGCGACCAGAGCGTCGTGTGGCGCACGCGGGACTGCGGCAGCGGCACGTAGGGCGCCCGGGCACTGGAGCAGGCGGCCCGCAGCGGCGTGTCCTCCGCCCCGATGCCCACGAGCGAGACCCCTCGGCGGGCGGCCTCGTAGGCCGGCGCCACCGCGTAGCGCCCGGCCCCCGTGCGGGTGGCGACCACGGCGATGTCGCTCGGCCCCGTCCACACCGGCAGCGCCGGGCCGGGGACGACGTCGACCGTGACCGGGCTGCCCGGCCCGAGCAGCGCCCGGAGGACGGAGGCGGCCACCGCTCCCTCGCGCCGGGCGACGATGACCAGCCCACGTGGGCGGCCACCGTCGGTGACCCGCCTCAGGCCGGCCTCCGCAGTGAGCCGCGCGGTCTCGCGGACCTGGGCGCCGGCTCCCGCGACCGCCGGCAGCAGCCCGTCAGGGTCGCGGGCCCGCAGCAGCCCGGGGTCGTCGAGGACCTCCTCGGCGATCTCGGGGCTGGTCACCTGTTCCCCGTCGGGCGGTCAGGCACTCGTCCCACCACCGAGCCCGGCGGTGCGGCGACGGGCCTCGTCGAGGAGGAGGACCGGGATGCCGTCGCGGACCGGGAAGGCGCGGTCGCAGGTCGTGCACAGCAGCTCGCTCGCCTCCTCATCCACGGTGAGGGGGCTGTGGTGGGTGTCGGGACACGCCAGGATGGCCAGCAGCTGCGGGTCCAGCCCCAGCGGTCCGGTCGGCCTGTTCTCCGGTTCTCCGGTCACGCCCGCACCATCCCCAGTACCCCGTCCCTCAGCTCGGCCATGCGCGCCGGATCCGGCGCCTCCACGTTGAGCCGCAGCAGCGGCTCGGTGTTGCTGGCGCGCAGGTTGAACCACGCGCCGTCCGGGAGCTCCACCGTCAGGCCGTCGAGCTCGTCGAACCGGACGCCGTCCTCCTGCTCGAACGCCTTCCGGACCTCGGCCGTGCGGGCCGCGGCATCCTCCACCGTCGAGTTGATCTCCCCTGAGGCGGAGTACCGGCTGTAGGCGGCGGACAGCTCGGACAGCGGGGTGCCCTGCTCCCCCAGCGCCGCCAGCACGTGCATGGCCGCCAGCATGCCCGTATCGGCCCGCCAGAAATCACGGAAGTAGTAGTGCGCGGAGTGCTCGCCGCCGAAGACGGCGTCGGTGCGGGCCATCTCCTCCTTGATGAACGAGTGCCCCACCCGGGTCCGCACCGGGTCGCCGCCGTGCTCGCGGACGATCTCGGGGACGGCGCGCGAGGTGATGAGGTTGTGGATCACGGTCCGGCCCCGGCCCTTGGCGAGCTCGCGCACCGCGACGAGCGCCGTGACGGCAGAGGGGCTGACCGGCGCGCCGGTCTCGTCGACCACGAACACCCGGTCGGCGTCACCGTCGAACGCCAGCCCCAGATCGGCGCCGTGTTCCCGGACGGCGGCCTGCAGGTCGACCAGGTTCGCCGGGTCCAGCGGGTTGGCCTCGTGGTTGGGGAACGTGCCGTCGAGCTCGAAGTAGAGCGGAACGACGTCCAGCGGCAGCCCGGAGAGCACGACGGGGACGGTGTGGCCGCCCATGCCGTTGCCGGCGTCCACCACGACGCGCAGCGGGCGGATCTGCGACAGCTCGACCAGCGAGCGCAGGTGAGCGGCGTACTCCTGGAGGACGTCGCGCCCGCTGACCGAGCCGACCCGGTCGGGCACCCGCTCGTAGGAGTCGCGTTCGGCCCACTCCCGGATGGTCGCCAGGCCGGAGTCCTGGCCGATGGGGGCCGCGCCGGCCCGGCACAGCTTGATGCCGTTGTACTGCGCCGGGTTGTGGCTGGCGGTGAACATCGCTCCGGGCAGGTCCAGCGAGCCGGCCGCGAAGTACAGCAGGTCGGTCGAGCCGAGCCCGGCCTCCACGACGTCGATCCCGCGGCCGAGGACGCCCTCGGCGAAGGCGCGGGAAAGGGGGACGGAGGAGTCGCGCATGTCGTGCGCCGTCACCACGGTGGGCGCGCCGCTCTCGGTGTGCACCAGCTCGGCGAAGGCCGCCCCGATCGCCCGACTGACGTCCTCGTCCCACTCGTCGGGGACGACCCCGCGGACGTCGTAGGCCTTGATCAGCGACGACAGATCGGTCACTTGCCTCACCCTCGCACCGGTCGGCACCGGGGCTCCACGGCCCGACGGCGCTCGATCGACCCTAGTGGGAGGCCGGGGAGCCCGCTTCGAGGAGGAGAGCCCGGAGCTGCACGGTCCCGGCACGGCCGGGCAGCGGTTCCGCGAGCGGGAGGGTCAGGGAAGGTCGGGCAGGACCCTGAGGTGGCCGCGCCGGGTGCCGCTGCCGTCGTCCGCGGGATTCCGCGGAGGTTCCGGGCGGGCGGCCTCGCGGACGGCGTCGGCCAGCGCGAGCAGGTCGTCGCCCGTCGGCCCCGAGTCCTCCAGGTCGATCTCGTGCCGGACGACGTCCCAGCCGCGCGGCACGGTCAGCCGACCGGCGTGGAACTCGCACAGGTCGTAGCTGTGCGGCTCCGAGTAGGTCGCCAGAGGGCCGACGACAGCGGTCGACTCCGCGTACACGTAGGTCAATGTCGCCGCTGCCGGTTGCGCGCAGCCGCTACGCGAGCAGCGACGTGACTGCCTCACCACCGGTTCCTCACCCTCGGCACAGTAATCGTGCCAGGGGGTGTACCGCAGCAGGCGCACCGGAATTCTGGGGACGCCGCGAGGACCCGTCCCATCCTGCACGATGACCTCGTAGGCCCCGACACCGGTCCCGGACGGTCCGCTCGCCGTACGCTCCCCCCGTCATGACCACCTCCCCCTCCCGGCGCCGCTGATGAGCTCCCTCCCCCGCCGGCCCGGCAACCGGCCGCCCCGGCGCGACCGGCACGGCCGCGGCCTGCGCGGCCGGCTGGTGCCCGCCGAGGTGCCGCTGGCGCGCAGCCGGGCCGAGCAGTTCGACGACCTGGTCCTGGACGCGGTCGAGGACCTCGAGCGCCGCTGGGAACGTGAGCTGGCCGGCGTCGAGTTCGCCGTCGAGGACGTCCCGTGGGTGGAGCACACCAACCCGGACGAGGTCGTGCTGGACTCCGACGTGCTCGACGACGGCAGCGTACCGCTGGCCCGGGTACTGCCGGCCCACCGGGAGGACGGGCAGGACGTGCCGCCGCGAATCGTGGTGTACCGGCGACCGCTGGAGATCCGGGCGCACGACCGCGACGACCTGGCCGACCTGGTTCGCGATGTCGTG
Organism: Actinomycetota bacterium; assembly: GCA_030773535.1. GTDB lineage: Bacteria > Actinomycetota > Actinomycetes > Mycobacteriales > Geodermatophilaceae > Blastococcus_B. The sequence goes on from JALYMS010000182.1 coordinate 6,816, forward strand.
GTGGACCAGGTGGCGGTACTGCTCGGCCGCGATCCGGAGGAGATCGACCCGACCGGCTGACGGGGGCCTCAGCTTCCGGCGCGCACCGGGCTGCCGAGCCCGGCCGCCATCCGCCGCGCGTCGACCAGCCGGGAGCGGGCGAACGCGACGTCGAGGCCGTCCCCCCGGTCGGGCCGGGTGAGGCGGCCCACGAGCTGCTCGATCGCCACCGCGTGCCACAGCAGGCCCACGTCGGGCTCCTCCCAGCCGGCGGTCCGCTCGAGCACGACGTCGGCGATGCGCCGACGGGCCTCCGTCGCTGCCGTCGTCGCCCACAGGGTGAGCAGGTCGCGGTGCCGGGGTCCCGCGTGCACGCCCGCCCACTCGAGCACGACCAGCCGGCCGAGTTCCTCGTCGAGGACGGCGTTGGCGGCCCGGTAGTCCCCGTGGCTCACCTCGGCGAGGGGTAGTCGGCGCGCGGCGGTCCGCACCGCCCGGAGCTCGCCCAGACGCACGCCGCCGCGCAGCAGGCGGCCGGCGTCCTCGGCATGGGCGCGGACGCGGCCCAGCCCGCGGCCCGACGGCGGCTCCCAGGGCTCCCCCGGCGGCGCAGGGAGCGGCGCGATCCGCACCGCCGCGTCGACCGCCTCCTCCACCCAGCGGGCATTCCCCGGACCGGCGGGACGCACCCGGCGGGACATCAGCCACCGGCCGTCGTCGGCGGCGGCCAGCGCCTCCGGAACGCCGATGCCGCGGTCCTCGGCCCAGCGCCGGCCGCGCAGCTCCGCCCTGATCCGCAGTCGCCCGCTCTCGGTCACCGCGAGGTCGAGCACCCGATCGGGCAGCACTCCCTGGACGATCCCGAACGCAGCCGCGAGATCGGTCACAGCGATCAGCTGCTGGTCGACCTCCAGCTCGGCGAGCAGTGCGGTCACCCGGGCCCTCGCCGCGCCGGTCGCGGCCGTCGCGCGGGAACTGCTCATTCCCCGGATCGTCCCGCATCCGGGGCGGCCCTGCTCGCTTCCCGCACCAGGACCGGGCCTCGCAGGCGGCCTGGGATGCTGGCGGAGATGGACATCTCGCCGGCCGGGCCCTGGATCCCGCCCTGGCTCGTCGCGGGAGCCCTGCTGATCGTCCTCGCCGGGGGAGCCGCACTGCTGGCGCTCCGACTCCGGAACGGCCGCCGCCGGCGACCGGCGGAGGGAAGCGCCGATCCTGCCGGTCGGGCCCCCGGCAGCGACGACCTGCCCGCGTTCCTCGAGTTCCCCCCGGGTTCCGCCGGAGCACCGGGCACGCCGCCCGTCGGCGAGCCCCCGGCGGCCGGCTGGCCCGCGCTCGCCGGGTCCGGTC
>JALYMS010000183.1 GCA_030773535.1 Actinomycetota bacterium
GCCTCCGGTGCCCGCATCATGACCACGCTGGTCCACCGCATGCAGGCCACCGGCACCCGCTACGGGCTGCAGACCATGTGCGAGGGCGGCGGCATGGCCAACGCCACCGTCCTGGAGCTGCTGTGACATTGCGACCCTCCGGGTCGCACTACGACACCGCGGTCCTCCGGACCGCACCGCTGTGACATTGCGGTCCTCCGGACCGCACCGCGGCCATGTGCCGCCTCCGTCTGAGCTGAGCGGCTTCGTTCTGCCGGCGCGAACCCCTCCGGGGCCCACTAGGCAGAACCACGCCCGCGGGAGGTGGGCGGGTGGAGGGCCCGCCGGAGCGGGGCCGGACCGATCCGTCCCCAGCACGCGCCAGGACGCCGCCGCTGGGCGCGTAGCCGCAGGTCAGCTCGCAAGAAGCACTCGTCAGGGCGCTGGTCGCCGTGCTCCCCATGTCGACGAGTCCACAGCTGGGTACACAGCTGGGGACAGACTCACACGGCTGTAGTTACGCCCGCAACGGCTCCGTCACATCCGCCCGACCGGGGCCATCGGCCCTGGTCAGAGCGGTTCGAGCCCGTTCCGTCTCTCCACACCCGGTGGACAACCCTGGGGGTGGAGCGCCATGTCGACCTGTGGACGAAGCGTCCGTCTGTGCACAGCGCTGCCGCCCGGAACGACGAAGGGCCCCCGTCCCCATCGGGGACGAGGGCCTCGGCCGGAAAGCGGGGGAGGGTGCGGCTCAGCGCCAGCGCATCGACATGATCAGGCCCGCGACCATGGCGCCGAAACCGATGGCGAAGTTCCACGCCGACAGCGAGACCATGAACGGGATGCGCTCGCCGGCGACGTAGTAGACGACGATCCACATCAGCCCAAGCAGCATGAGGCCGAGCATCACCGGCGCATACCAGCGCGGGCTCGGCTGGAGCGCGCGTGCCTGGTTGGACGACTGCAGCGCACCTTCCGGCGGCGTGTAGGCCGACTTCTTGCGAACCTTGGACTTGGGCACCGCGCGTACTCCCTCCCGGGGGTCGGCTGGGCAGCACCGACCGGAACTCTCCCCAGCCTAAGCTGCCAGGGGACGCTGCGACCGTTCCGGCCGTCGACAGGCTGGGTGTGCCGGGGTGCGTGGCCCGGGCGGAACCGGAGAACCGCAGGGAGGAGGAGCCGTGACGCCCTCCTTCCCGCGCGGTCGCCGACCGTCGGTCTGGACCGTGCTCGTCCCGGTGGTGGCTCTCCTGGCCGGGCTGCTCTTCGCCACTTCTGGCCGGACCGCCCAGGGCACCGACCTGCGGGCCGGGGAGACCACGGAGCTGTCGGAGCTGATCCGGTCGCGCAACCGAGTGGTCGCCCGTCAGGACGAGCAGCTGGCCGACCTCCAGCGTCAGGTGCAGCGGCTCACCGAGCAGGCTGCCTCCCGGGACGGCGCCGTGGCCGCCGCCACCTCCGCCGGGGCCGCGGGTGCTCTCTCCGCGGCGCTGGTGCCACTGACCGGCCCCGGTCTCGTCATCACCCTGGACGACGCCCCCCAGCGACCGGACGGCAGCCTGCCGGTCGACGCCCGCCCCGATGACCTGGTCATCCACCAGTCCGACGTCCAGGCGGTCGTCAACGCCGTCTGGGCGGCCGCTGCCGACGGCGTCGCCATCATGGACCGCCGGCTGATCGCCACCAGCGCCGTGCGGTGCGTAGGCAACACCCTGCTGCTGCAGGGCCGCACGTACTCCCCGCCGTTCGTGGTGACGGCGATCGCCGACCCAGCGGCGGTGCGCGCCCAGCTCGCCGCCTCTCCTCAGGTGAGGGTGTTCCAGCAAGCGGTCGAGGCCTTCGGGCTCACCTTCGAGGTCCGCGAGCGGGACGAGGTGGTGCTGCCCGCCTACGATGGGCCTCTCGACCTGGAGTTCGCCGTCAGCGGCTGACCTCGAGCGTCGGACCCACCAGCGGGGTGGTCGACGCCCCGTGCCCGTCGACACCCCTCCCCGGAGGCACAGCCCGTGTACCAGTTCGCCGCTCCCGGCCTCCGATGACCAGCGGCGACCGCCCGGTCCTCGTCGTCGACAACTTCGACAGCTTCGTCTACAACCTGGTGCAGTACCTGGGCCAGCTGGGGGTGCGCTGCGTCGTCCGGCGCAACGACGCGGTGACCGTGGACGACCTGGCCGCGCTGGACGTCGCCGGGGTGCTGCTCTCCCCCGGCCCGGGCACCCCGGCCGACGCAGGGGTCAGCGTGCCGATGGTGCGCGCCGCCGCCGAGGCGGGGACGCCGGTGCTGGGCGTCTGCCTGGGCCACCAGGCGATCGCGGAGGCCTTCGGCGCCGAGGTGGTCCGCGCCCCTGAGCTGCTGCACGGGAAGACCAGCCAGGTCGTGCACGAGGGGAAGGGGGTCCTAGCCGGACTGCCCTCGCCCTTCACGGCCACCCGCTACCACTCCCTCGCCGTCGACCCGGTCACCGTGCCCGCCGAGCTCCAGGTCACCGGCCGCACGCCGTCCGGGCTGGTCATGGCGCTGCGGCATCGGGAGCTGCCCATCGAGGGCGTGCAGTTCCACCCCGAGTCGGTGCTCACCGAGGGCGGGCACCAGATGCTGGCGAACTGGCTCACCAGCTGTGGGCTGGCCCCGGACGCCGCGGCCGTGCGGACCGCCGTCGCGGCCGCCCGCCGCCTCTCCGGCGCCTTCGCCTGACGCCCCGGCGCAGCACCCCTCCACGAGAGAGGGCCTCCTCCCGGATCCAGGAGGAGGCCCTCTGTCGTCGTGCCGTGCCGGAATCAGCCGGTCGGCGTCGCCGTCGCCGTCGCCGTGGGGGTCGACGAGGGCGCCGGGGTGGTCTCCTCGGGCGGCGTCGGGACCGCCACCAGCAGGATGATGTCCTCCCCCGCGCCGACGTCCGCTCCGGCCCCCGGATCGGACTCGACCACCGTGCCCTGGGGGACGTCGTCGCGCTCCACGCTGTTGGTGGTGATCTGCCCCGCGCTGAAGCCCGCCTCGGCGAGCGCGTCCCGCGCCTCTCCCTCGGTCCGGCCGGTGACATCGGGAAGCTCGATGGTCCCGGTCGAGACCTGCAGACGGATCTGGGCCCCGGGCGCAGCCTGGGATCCCTCCCCGGGACTCACGCCGACGACGGTGCCCTCGTCCTCGAGGGAGTCCACCGGTCCTGAGATGATGTTGGTGAATCCGGCGGTCTCGAGGGCGCTGATGGCTCGCTCCTCGGTCAGCTGCACCACGTTGGGCACCAGGATCGTGTCGGGGCCGGCGCTGACGGCCAGGTTCACCGTGCTCCCCCGCTCCACCTGGGCCCTGCCGGCGGGATCGCTGCGGATCACCTGCCCCTCGGGCACGGTGGGGCTGGCCTCGGTGCCCACGGCGCCGACGACGAGACCGGCCGCCTCGATCGCCGCTCGCGCCGTGGGCTCGTCCTGGCCGGTCACGGTGGGTACCGCGACCGTCGCGGGTGCCGCTGGCGGCTCGGGGTCGTTGATCAGCAGGACGGCGGCGAGCACCGCCCCGAGGAGGAGCAACGCCAGGACCGAGACGATGGCGATGATGCGGCGCTTGCGCCGGCGGGCTTCCTCGTCCTCGTCGGCCCAGCCGTCGTCGTCGCGGTAGCCGTACCCCGCCGGGCCGTAGCCCGCTACCGGTGCGCCGATGATGGCCGTCTTCTCCGCGTCGCCCATCACCGGTGTCGCCTCCACCCGCTGCCCGGCCAGAGCCCGGAGCAGGTCGTTGCGCATGTCGGCCGCCGACTGGTACCGGTTCGCCGGGTTCTTGCTCATGGCCTTCAGCAGGATGGCGTCGAGCTCGGCGGGGATGTCGGGATTGATGGACGACGGCAGCCGCGGATCCTCGCGCACGTGCTGGTAGGCGACGGAGACGGGGGAGTCCCCGGTGAAGGGCGGAGCTCCGGTCACCAGCTCGTAGAGCATGCAGCCCATCGAGTAGACGTCGGACCGGGCGTCCACGCCCTCACCGCGCGCCTGCTCCGGGGAGAGGTACTGCGCGGTGCCGATGACCGCAGCGGTGGAGGTCATCGTGGCGGCCGAGTCCGACACCGCGCGCGCGATCCCGAAATCCATCACCTTGACCGTGCCCTGGGGCGTGATCATCACGTTCCCCGGCTTGACGTCCCGGTGCACGATGCCGTTCCGGTGGCTGAAGTCCAGCGCGCCGCAGATGTCCGCGGCGAGAGCCATCGCTCGCTCCGGAGGAAGAGGGCCCTCCCGGCGCAGGACGTCGCGGAGGGTGTCGCCCTCGACGTACTCCATGACGATGTAGGGGGTGGCGCCGGAGGTGCCGCGGTCCTCGCCGGTGTCGTACACCGCGACGATGGCCGGGTGGTTCAAGGACGCGGCGGCCTGCGCCTCCCGCCGGAAGCGGACCTGGAACGAAGGATCGCGGGCGAGATCCTGGCGCAGCACCTTGACCGCGACCTCGCGGCCGAGGCGCAGGTCCCGGCCACGGTGCACTTCGGCCATCCCGCCGCGGCCGAGCACGCCACCGATCTCGTAGCGCTCGCCGAGCACCTGCGGGGTGGTCATCGGAGGTCCTCTCGGGCGGTGCAGGGCGGCGTCCTCGAGGCGCTGGCCCCAGCTCGTCGGGACGGAGCGCCGGCCATGGCTCGTTCTGACGGAGCGCTGCCCACGTCAGGCAGGCACGCGCGCCCTGGTTGCAGGGAGCCGCCGGGGAGCGTAACCGTTGGACGGACCGATTCCCGGACGGCGCGGGGGAACGCGCTCACCCGCCCTCCTCCGGGGCGGCAGCCGGCTCCTCGCCGTCGCCCGCGTCGGCGGGAGGAGAAGGAGGAGGAGGAGGAGAAGGTTCCGGTGGTGGGGCCGTCGTACCTTCCAGCGTGGTCGTGGTCGCGGCTGACGAGCTGGTGCTCGCCGCCGGCGGAGGTGCCGTGGTCGTCGACGGGGCCGCGCTGGTCTGGCGTGCCGTGGTGGTCGGTGCGGCGGTCGTGGGCTCCGGTTCGACCTCCTCCTCTTCGTCCTCGGGGGCATAGGCCTCCGCGGCGTAGTAGACGGTGACCGTGCTCTGCGGCGGCACCGTGGTGTCCGTCGGGGCCAGGGCGACGACGGCGTCGGCGGCGAAGTCGCGGCCGACCTGCTCGAGCAGGTCGTCGGGAGCCGGGGTCGGAGCGACCACGAGCCCGAGAGCCTCCAGGTCCGCCTCCACCTCGTCGACCGGCCGGCCGATGTAGCGGCCGGAGTCGATGGGGATACCGGTCGCACCGGCGCTGGTGGTGGCGGTAGGGGCGTTGGCCGCGGGATCGTCGGGGCCGCGATTGCCGCTGAACAGCAGGTAGTACGCGCCGCCGCCGAACAGCAGCAGCAGGAGCAGGACTGCGGCGACCAGCGCCCAGCGCCGGGAGCGCCGTCGGCGGGGATCCGGCTCGTCCTCGGGGCCCCACTCGTCGTCGTCCTTCGGCGGTGCCTGCAGCGGCGGCATCGGCCGGCCCGGGCCGGTGCCCGGACCCAGCGCGGCGGCGCCCGCCACGGCGGTGGCCCCCGTCGTGGCCAGCACCTGGGTGCGGGCCTCCGCCATCCCGCCACCACCGACCACCTGGGTCGGGGCGGTGGCCGGTCCCGCGGTGGCCGGTCCGGCGAAGACCGCCAACGCGCCACCGGAGGCGACCCGCCGGATCGCCTCGGCGAAGGCCGCGCCGTCGGGGAAGCGGTCCGCCGGGTCCTTGGCCAGCGCTCGCTCGACCAGCAGGCGGACGGCCGGGGGGACGTCGGCCGGCAGCGGTGGTGGTGGACGGTTGATGTGGGCCAGGGCGATGGCCACCTGCGAGGCGCCGTCGAAGGGCCGCTCGCCGGACAGGCACTCGTAGCCGACCACTCCGAGGGAGTAGACGTCGGAGGCCGCGGTGACCTCCATGCCCTGTGCCTGCTCGGGCGAGAGGTACTGGGCCGTGCCCACCACCATCCCGGTGCGGGTAAGCGGGGCCGTATCCCGTGCCTGGGCGATGCCGAAGTCGGTCAGCTTCACCACACCGTCGGGGCGGACGATCAGGTTGCCCGGCTTGATGTCGCGGTGCACCACACCGGCGCGGTGGGCGGCAGACAGCCCCTCTGCCGACTGTCCCAGGACGTGCAAGGTCCAGTCGGCCGGCAGCCGGCCCTCGTCGTGCAGGATCGTCACCAGCGGGTGGCCCTCGACGTACTCCATGACCAGGAACGCCAGCTGCTGGGTGCCGGTGTCGTCCAGGGTCTCGCCGTAGTCATAGACCGAGGCGATGTTGGGATGGGTCAGCGCAGCCGTGTGCCGGGCCTCGTTGCGGAAGCGGGCCAGGAAGCTCGGGTCGCTCATGTACTCGCTGCGGAGCACCTTCGCGGCCACGGTGCGGTCGAGCACCCGGTCGCGGGCCCGCCAGACCTCGCCCATGCCGCCGGTGGCGATCGGGGCGGTGATCTCGTAGCGGTCGGCGAGCAGGCTGCCGACGGACAGCGCCATCAGCCCCCCTGCCCCTCGAGGTGGGCCTGGATCACGTCGCGGGCGATGGGCGCGGACACGTCCCCACCGGTACCCCCGCCGTTGGCAACGAAGACCGCGACGGCGATCTTGGGATCGTCCGCGGGCGCGAAGCCGATGAACCAGTTGTGGTCCGCGGCATCCCCGCCGACCTGGGCCGTGCCGGTCTTGCCGGCCACCCGGACGCCGTCGATCCGCGCCCGCCGGCCACTGCCCCGCTCGACGACGCTGACCATCATGTCGGTCAGCTGGGCGGCCACCTCGGCGGACGTCGCCCGGCGGAACTCCTCGGGCTGGGTGCGGTCGAGGACGGTCAGGTCGGGAGCGCGCACCTGGTCCACCAGGTAGGGCGCCATGATGCTGCCGTCGTTGGCGACCGCGGCGGCCACCATGGCGGCCTGGAGGGGGGTCATGCGCACGTCCCGCTGGCCGATCGAGGTCTGGCCGAGGGCCGCCGGGCTCTCGATGTCGCCCACGGAGCTGCCCACCACGGGCAGCGGGATGTCGAACGTCTCGCCGTCCAGGCCGAAGGCCTCGGCGGTCGCCCGCACCTTGTCCTCACCGAGCTCGATCCCGAGGAGGGCGTACGCGGTGTTGCAGGACACGGTCAGCGCGCCGATGAGCGGCTGGTCGGCACCGCCGTTGCAGCTGCTGCCGTTGAAGTTCTCCAACGTGGTGGAGGTGTTGGGCAGGGTGAGCAGATCGGGTGCCGGGATGGGCCGGTCGGGCGTGTACCCCTCTTCGAGGGCCGCCGCCGACACGATGACCTTGAAGATCGAACCGGGCGGGTAGATCTCGCGGGTCGCCTGGTTGGTGCGCGGATCGGGCTCGGCGGCCTCCAGCTGCTCGGCGTACTCGCGGATGGCCGCCGGGTCGTGGCTGGAGAGCAGGTTGGGGTCGTAGGTGGGGGTGCTGGCCATGCCCAGGACCGCGCCGGTGGACGGGTCGAGTGCGACCACGGCACCCGTGACGCCCTCCAGGCCGGCCATCGCCGCCGCCTGCACGGCCGGGTCCAGGGTCAGGACCACGTCCCCGCCGGCCGGGTCGCGGCCGGTGAACAGGTCGGCGAGCCGGCGCACGAAGAGGCGGGGGTCCTCGCCGGACAGGACGTCGTTCTCCGCGCGTTCGATGCCGGCGTTGTTGTAGATGAGCGAGTAGTACCCGGTAACGGCCGCGTACAGGCCTCCCTCGGGGTACTGCCGGAGGTACTTCAGGCCGTCGTCGGTCGGCACGGACACGGCGATCTCGTTGCCGGCGACCACGATCGAGCCGCGCTCCCGGGCGTACTCGTCGACCAGGACCCGGGTGTTGCTGGGGTCGTTGCGCAGCTTCTCGGCGCGGACGACCTGGATGACGTTGACGTTGACGATCAGCAGGGTGAAGAGGACCAGCACGCTGATGGCGACCCTGCGCAAGGGAGCGTTCACCGGGTCACCACCTCGGTGGGTGCGTCGCCCAGGCGGGGCGGCGGCGTTGCCTGCGGAGCCGCGGGACGGCGGGCGGCGTCGCTGATCCGCACGATCAGGGCCACCAGGACGAAGTTGGCCACGAGGGACGACCCGCCGTAGGCCAGGAACGGGGTCGTCAGACCGGTCAGCGGCAGGAGTCCGGTCACTCCGCCCAGGACTACGAAGACCTGCCAGGCGACGGCGAACGCCAGCCCGGCGGCCAGCAGCTTGCCGAACGCGTCGCGCACGATGAGCGAGGTGCGCAGGCCGCGCTCGACCAGGACGAGATAGACGATGATCACGGCAACCAGGCCGAAGAGGCCGAGCTCCTCGCCGACGGCCGAGGCGATGAAGTCGCTCTTGGCGACCGGCACCTGGTCGGGGCGTCCGCCGCCCAGCCCGGCCCCGAACAGGCCGCCGGTGCCGAGCCCGAACAGCGACTGGACCAGCTGGTAACCGGCGCCGTCCTGATAGGCGAAGGGGTCCAACCAGGTGTCCACGCGCTGCTGGACGTGACCGAAGATCCGGTAGGCGATGAGCGCGCCGCCGGCGAACAGGCCCAGGCCGATCAGGAGCCAGCTCGAGCGCTCGGTGGCGACGTAGAGCATGACCACGAAGATCCCGAACAGCAGCAGCGAGCTGCCCAGGTCGCGCTCGAAGACCAGGACCAGGATGGACAGCACCCAGGCGAGCAGGACGGGGCCGAGGTCACGGCCGCGCGGCAGCTCCAGGCCGAGCACGCGTCGGCTCGCCAGCGCCAGTACGTCCCGCTTGTCGACGAGGTAGGCGGCGAAGAAGACGACGAGGCAGATCTTGGCGAACTCCCCGGGCTGGATCGAGAAGCCAGCGACCCGGATCCAGATCTTGGCGCCGTTCACCATGGAGATGGACGCCGGCAGGACGGCCGGCAGTGCCAGCAGCCCCATGCCGATCAGTGCCAGGGTGTACGCGTACCGGGAGAGCGTCCGGTGGTCGCGGACCACGACGAGCACGGCCACGAAGAGCACCACACCCAGCGTGGCCCAGACCAGCTGGATGGGGGCGTCCTCGCGGGTCACGGCGCTGTCCACCTGCTCCGCGGCCAGGTCCAGCCGGTGGATCACGGACAGGCCGAGTCCGATCAGCAGGGCGACCGACGGCAGGAGCAGCGGGTCGGCGTAGGTCGCCCAGCGCCGCACCACGAGGTGTGCGACCAGCCACAGGGCGCCGAACCACGCGCCGAACAGGGCGAGCTCGCTGCGTAGGGTCCCGGTGATGGTCAGGTCGACGATGCACTGGGCCACGACCGTGATGACCACGGCGAACACCAGCAGCGCCGCCTCCGTGCCCCGCCGGGTGGGCGGGGGAGCGTCGGCCGCCTGGGCGCGCGGGTCGGTGGACGGCCCGGTCATCAGTCGCCCTCCCGGCAGTCCACCCCTGGCTCGGACGACGTCGTCCGGGCCGGCGTCGTGGAGGCCGGGTCGATGGGTGCAGCGGTCGTGGGGGCGGCACCCGAAGGCGCGGCCCTGCCGTCCGGAGGGGCAGGCGACGGTGTCGGCGAGGCCGGCGTCGTCCCCGCGCTCCGCGATGCGGCGGAGCAGACGGGTAGGCGCTGTTCACGCAGGGCGCCGAGGATGCGCACGGCGTCCTGCTCGTCGTCGGCCGTGATGCCCCGGACGACCCGGTTGCGTGCCGCCGCCGTCAGGTCGGTGACCGCCATGTCGGTGCCCGTGTCCACCTCGTACAGGTCGAAGCCCAGGAGTGAGACGTCGAGGCCGCGGAAGACCGCGACCTGTCCGTCGTCGCCGCTGCCCTCTACCCCGACGAACCAGTGACCCAGGGCCCAGCTGTACGTACCGACCGCCCCGACCACGAGCACGGCCAGGACGGCCACCGCCACGAGCAGTAGTCGCAGCGGGCGGCGGCGGGCGGAGGAGCCACCGCCCGTCGGCAGGCTCTGTGTCGGCGGGGGTGGCGCGGGCGGATCGGCGAGCGCCGCCCGCCCCGCGGCGGACCGGCGGTCCACCTGGCGCTGGCCGACGTTGCCGCCCGCCGCGCCGTCGACGACCGGTTCCATCAGAGCGGCTCCGCGGCCGCCGTCGTCCATGACGTCGGCCACTATCACGGTGATGTTGTCGGGGCCGCCGCTCCGCAGCGCGAGCTCGATCAGCCGGTCGGCGGTCGACTGGGGATCGGGATCCTTGAGGGCCTCGGCGAGGGTCTCCTCGCTGACGACGCCCGAGAGCCCGTCGGAGCACAGCAGGTACCGGTCACCGGCGCGGGCCTCCCGCATGGACAGGTCCGGCTCGACCTCCTGCCCGTTGAGCGCCCGCAGCAGCAGCGACCGCTGTGGATGGCTGTTCGCCTCTTCGGCGGTGATGCGGCCGTCGTCGATCAGCGTCTGGACGAACGTGTCGTCGTGCGTGATCTGCGACAGCTCGCCGTCGCGGACCAGATAGGCGCGGGAGTCCCCCACGTGGCACAGGGCCAGCCGCCCCCCGGCGAAGAGGATCGCGGTCAGCGTCGTCCCCATGCCCTCGAGTTGAGGCGACTCCCTGATCACCTCGCGCAGGTGCTCGCTGCCGTCGAAGACGGCTTGGCGCAGGGCCTGCAGCATGTCACCGGAGGGCGCGTCGTCGTCCAGGTGCTCCAGAGCCGCGATGACCACCTTGCTGGCCACGTCGCCGGCCGCGTGCCCGCCCATGCCGTCGGCGACGGCCAGCAGCCGGGGCCCGGCGTAGACCGAGTCCTGGTTGTTGCCGCGGATCAGGCCGCGGTCGGAACGGGCCGCGTAGCGGAGGACCAGCGTCACGCGTCCTCCTCGCCGGCGGTCGAAGGGCCCAGGCCCCAGCGTGCTGTGCGGGGGGGTGAGCTCGCAAGCTCGCTCACGTACGCAGCTCCATTGCGGTCTGGCCGATCCGGATCGGCTGGCCGGGATTGATCAGCAGCGGGCCCTGGACCCGCTGCTGGTCCAGATAGGTGCCGTTGGTCGAGCCGAGATCCTCGACGTACCACTGGCCCCCGCGGTTGGTCAGCCTCGCATGCCGGGAACTGGCGAAGTCGTCGGCGAGCACCAGGGTGGAGTCGTCGGCCCGGCCGATGAGGATCGGCTGGTCACCGAGCGTGATCTTGGTGCCGGTCAGCGGGCCGGCGGTGACGACGAGCGTCCGTGGTCCGCGCGGGCCCCGCTTCTTGCCGGCCGCCGCCCTGGGCGGCACCGCGGCGACCCGGCCGGCGCGGCCGCCGAAGAGATCGGCGCGGACCACGCGGAAGGCCGCGAAGATGAACAGCCAGAGAAGCAGCAGGAACCCGAAGCGGAAGATCTGCAGAACGATCTCAGCAGTCATCCGCGCACCGCGCTCGGTGCTCTCGAAGCCGGCGGTGCGATATCCGTGCGGAGCTCCAGCCGCCCGCTCACGCGCCGTCCTGCCGGTAGACGAGGACCGAGTGGCCGATGCGGATGACGTCCCCGTCGGCGAGGGGCAGGCGGCTGACCCGCCGGCCGTTGACCAGGGTCCCGTTCGTCGACCCGAGGTCCTCGACGGTGGCCGTACCGCCGTCGAGCACGACGTCGACGTGCTTGCGGCTGACGCCGGTGTCGGGCAGCCGGATGTCGGCCTCGGTTCCCCGCCCGATGACGTTGCGGCCGGTGGTCAACTCGTGGCGCGTGCCCGGGCCGTCGACCACGAGTACGTGCCTGACCCCGGGACGCGATCCGGCGCGCCCGACGATGGAGGGGTTCTGCTTGCCGGTGTCGGTGGCGATGCGGCCCCGGAGCGGGGGAAGCGGCGGGAGGGCCGGAGAACCCACGGGCGGCGGGGGAGCGAGGGCGACGTCCTCGCGGGAGCGCGGGCGAGCCGGGTCGGCGACCTGCGAACTGACCTCGAAGATGCCGGTGGGCAGCTCGTCGTCGCGTTCGAGCCGGACCGTCACCTTGTCGAAGACCTGGTAGCCCTCGTCGTCGATGTGCTCGGTGACCATGTCGGCGAGTTCGGCGGCCAACTGGTCCGACCACTGCCCGAGGTGGCCGAAGTCCGTCTCGCCCAGTCGCACGACGTAGACGTTGGGCGCCAGGACCCGCCCCTCGCCGACGACCGAGCGCTGCTCGTCGGCTTCGCGCTGGAGGGCCTTGGCGATCTCGGCCGGATGGACCTTGCCCTTGAAGATGCGGGCGAACGCCAGTCCGACCATGCCCTCGAGGCGTCGCTCGAAGCGCTGCAGCACACCCACAGTCGCTCCCTTGCGCTCGCGCGGTCGTCCGGTCTGCCACCGATGATCGTAGCCGTCAACGGAGTGGCCAGCCGGGGACCGACTCACGTTCCGGGGTGGGCGGCGGACCCGCAGGGAGGACGACCGACCCCCTCCCCGGCTTCCGTGCGGGGGGCTGCTACTGTCCTTCCTCGCCGGGGCAAGTGGCGGAATGGCAGACGCGCACGGTTCAGGTCCGTGTGTCCGAAAGGACGTGGGGGTTCAACTCCCCCCTTGCCCACAGGTGTGACGAGAGCCCCGGGGAGAT
>JALYMS010000184.1 GCA_030773535.1 Actinomycetota bacterium
TCGGTCCCGATCACCAGGGACACCTCGAGGGCCCGCCCTCCGGTCGCGGGAACCTGCTCGGAAGCACGAAGCCGTGGACCTCGGCGACGAGGTCGCCGCGCAGCGGGAGAGCCTGTCCGCCCGCCCCCCTCCACCAGGCGGAGATCGGGCCGTGGGTCAGCAGGTACCCGGACGCCACCCCGATGTGCCGGCTCTCCTCCTCGTCCAGCTCGAGGGGCTGCTCGACCGCCCATCGGATCACGGTCGCCGCCGGGTGGTCGGGTTCGTCGGACCAGGCCAGCGACCACCGCACGCGGTCCCCGACCGAGGGCACGGCCAGGCAGCAGTCGATGTCCACGCCCTGCAGGAACACCGGGATGCGCACGGCTCAGCCCTGGGAGTGGTCGCCGCCGCGGAGCTGGCTGACCACATGCGGCAGCAGGGGGGCGAGGACCGACAGCCCGTCGCGCACCCCGCCGGTCGAGCCGGGGAGGTTCACGATCAAGGTGCGGCCCGCTGTGCCGGCCAGACCGCGGGAGAGCACCGCCGTCGGCACGCCGTGCTCGGCGCCGTAGCGGCGGACGGCCTCGGCGAGGCCGGGCGCCTCGCGTTCGAGCACGCTCCGGGTCGCTTCCGGGGTCACGTCGGTGGGCGACAGGCCGGTGCCGCCGGTGGTGAGGACGACGTCGGCGCCCGACGCCACCGCTTCGCGCAGCACCTCCTCCAGCAGAGCCACGTCGTCCTCCCTTACGTGCGGTCCGTCGACGGCGAAGCCGAGCGCGACCAGCCCGGCGGCCAGCACCTGACCGCTGCGGTCCTCATAGACCCCGGCGGCGGCACGGTTGGACGCGGTGACGACGACGGCGCGGGCGCCCGGCGGCAGATCGGAACTCATCGCGTCCACTCGCCGCTCTTGCCGCCTGACTTCCGCAGCAGCCGGACGTCGGTGATCGACGCCCGAGGGTCGACGGCCTTGACCATGTCGATCACGGTGAGGCCGGCGACGGCGACCGAAGTGAGCGCCTCCATCTCCACGCCGGTCCGGTCGGCCGTGCGAGCGGTGGCGGTGATCTCCACGGCATCGTCGGTTACCTCGATGTCGACGGTGATGCCGTGCAGGGCGATCGGGTGGCACAGGGGCACCAGGTCCGGCGTCCGCTTCGCCCCGGCGATGCCCGCGATCCGAGCGACGGCGACGGCGTCGCCCTTCGGCACGCCCCTCCCGCGCAGCAGGTCGACCACCTCCGGGCTGACCAGGACCCGGCCGGCGGCGGTGGCCTCGCGGGCGGTGACCTGCTTGGCGCTGACGTCGACCATGCGAGCCGCGCCGGAGTCGTCGACGTGGGTGAGCCGGGATCCTGTCACTGGAGCGCTCCTTCGATCAGCACGACGTCGACGTCGGCGCCGGCGGGCAGGTCGGTGACGTCCTCGGGGACGACGACCAGGCAGTTGGCCCGGGCGAGGTGGGCGACCAGGTGTGAGCCGGGGCCGCCGACCTGGGAGACCAGGCCGCCCTCGTACCGGCCGCGGAGGAACTGCCGGCGCCCGGCGGGGGAGCGCAGTGGGCCGCTCAGCCGCGCCGGGACGTGCAGGCGGTCGGGGGAGATGTACCCGAGGGCCCGCCGCAGTGCCGGCCGGACGAAGACCTCGAAGGACACGAACGCGCTGACCGGGTTCCCGGGCAGGGTCACCACGGGCACGCCGTCCACCGTGCCCGCGCCCTGCGGCCCTCCCGGCTGCATGGCCACCTTGACGAACTCGACGGTGCCCAGGCCGCGGAAGGCGTCCTTCACCACCTCGTAGGCGCCGGCGCTGACGCCACCGCTGGTGATCAGCAGGTCCGCCGTCATCAGCTCGGCCCGCACCGTCGCGAGGAACTGGTCGACGTCGTCGGGAACGAAGTGGAGCCGGCGCGCCTCGCCGCCCGCGTCCTGCACGGCGGCGGCGAGGAGTAGGGAGTTGGACTCGTAGATCTGCCCCGGCTGCAACGGGCGGCCGGGCTCCACGAGCTCGCTGCCGGTGGACAGCAGCAGCACACGGGGACGGCGGCGGACCGGCAGCGTCGGAACGCCGACGGCCGCGGCCAGCCCGAGCTGCGCGGCGCCCAGGGGGGTTCCGGCCGACAGCGCGACGGCGCCGGCCCGGATGTCCTCGCCCGCGGCGCGCAGGTGGCTGCCGGCCGGGGGCGAGTCGCGGATCTCCACGACGTCGGTCGCCCCGTCGGTCAGCTCGACCGGGACGACGACGTCGGCCCCGGGAGGCAGGGGGGCGCCGGTCATGATCCGGTGCACGGTGCCGGGCGCCAGGGGGACGACGTCGGGGCGCCCCGCGGGGATGTCCTCGGCGACGGGCAGCCGGAGCGGCGACCGTGCGGCGTCGGCGACCTCCACCCAGCGCGCGGCGTAGCCGTCCATCGCCGAGTTGTCGAAGCCGGGCAGGGACACCTCGGCCGGCACGTCGCGCGCCAGCACCCGGCCGTGGGCGGCGGTCACGGGCACCGACTCGACGTCGAGCGGCCGCAGCAGCGACGTCACCACTGCCTGGTGTTCCTCGACCGTGCGCACCGGCCCATCCTGACCGACGGGGAGCGCCTCCCTCCGGTTAGGGTCGCCGGAGGGGACGGGGGCGGAGGACCTGCAATGGCTGAGCTCGACCGGATGCTCGAGGCGAACCGCGACTGGGCGGTGCAGGCGCCCGGGGAGCTGCCGGCGCGGCCCGCCCGTGCAGTGGCCGTCGTGGCGTGCATGGACGCCCGCATGGACGTCTACCGACTGCTCGGCCTCGCCATCGGTGACGCGCACGTCATCCGCAACGCCGGCGGCGTCGTCACCGAGGACACGATCCGCTCCCTGGCCATCTCGCAGCACGTGCTCGGCACCCGGGAGGTCGTCGTCGTCCACCACACCAGGTGCGGTCTGCAGGGCGCCGACGAGGCCGCCTTCGCCGAACAGGTCGAGCAGGCGACCGGTTCCCGCCCACCGTGGCCGATGCGCGCCTTCGCCGACGTCGACGACGACGTGCGCGAGTCCGTCCGGTTGATCCGCGAGAGCCCGTACCTGCTTTCCCCTGACGTGCGCGGCACGGTCTACGACGTGACGACGGGTCGGCTGCGCGAGGTCGGCTGAGCCGGTCGGAGCGGCGGAGAGGGCGGGACGCCCGGCTGGTATCGTGACCGGCTGGCGCGTGAGCCGGCTGGTGCCGCGCGTGCTGCACCGTCTCCCGTGCTCGGCGAGGCGATTCCACCAGCCTTCCCGACGACGAAGAGGACAAGAGCGCCGTGCGCACGTACACCCCCAAGCCCGGCGAGATCGCCCGGGCCTGGCATGTCATCGACGCCACCGACGTGGTGCTCGGTCGACTCGCCAGCCAGACCGCGCAGCTGCTGCGCGGCAAGCACAAGCCCCAGTACGCCCCGCACGTGGACGTCGGTGACTTCGTCGTCATCGTCAACGCGGGCAAGGTGGCCCTCACCGGCTCCAAGCGCGACAACAAGGTCGCCTACCGGCACTCCGGGCACCCGGGCGGTCTCAAGACGATCAACGTCGGCGACCAGCTGCGCACGCACCCCGACCGCGTCGTCGAGCGCGCGATCAAGGGCATGCTGCCGCACAACACCCTCGGCCGGCAGATGCTGTCCAAGCTCAAGGTCTACGCAGGCCCCGAGCACCCCCACGCTGCGCAGCAGCCCCAGACCTACGAGATCAAGCAGGTGGCCCAGTGACCAGCCCCACGACCTTGACCGACGCCGACGGGCGTCCGATCCAGACCGTCGGCCGTCGCAAGGAAGCCATCGTCCGCGTGCGGCTCCTCCCCGGGACCGGCCAGTTCAAGCTCAACGGCCGCACCCTCGAGGAGTACTTCCCGAACAAGGTGCACCAGCAGCTCATCCGCGAGCCGTTCGTGACCCTGGAGAGGGGCGAGCAGTACGACGTCGTGGGCCTGCTCAAGGGCGGCGGCGTCACCGGTCAGGCCGGCGCCCTCCGCCTGGCCATCGCCCGCGCCCTCATCGAGGTCGAGGCCGACGACCGCCCGGCGCTGAAGAAGGCCGGCTTCCTCACCCGTGACCCCCGGGCCAAGGAGCGCAAGAAGTACGGGCTCAAGAAGGCCCGCAAGGCTCCTCAGTACTCCAAGCGCTGACCCGTCCGTTGGGTCGCCTGTTCGGTACCGACGGCGTCCGCGGGCGGGCCAACTCCGACCTGACGCCGGAGCTGGCCCTGAGGGTGGCCCGCGCCGCCGCAGGGGTGCTCGCCGACCGCGACGGGACCACGTGTCCCGTCGCGGTCGTCGGTCGAGACCCCCGCGCCAGCGGGGAGATGCTCGAGGCCGCGGTGGTCGCCGGTCTCACCAGTGCCGGTGCCGAGGTGCTGCGCGCGGGAGTCGTCCCCACGCCGGCACTCGCCCACCTCACCGGTCGGCACGACGCGGACCTCGGCGTCATGATCTCGGCCAGCCACAACCCGATGCCCGACAACGGCTTGAAGCTCTTCAGCCGCGGGGGCCACAAGCTTCCCGACGCGGTGGAGGCGGCCATCGAGCGGACGGTCCTGGGGGGTCCGGAGGACGGTGCCCGGCCCACGGGCGCACAGATCGGCCGGGTCCGTGACCTGCCGGAGGCGGGGGAGGACTACGCACGCCACGTCCTGTCCACCGTCGACCGTCCGGTCACCGGCCTGAGTGTGGTGGTCGACTGCGCCCACGGCGCCGCGGCCGCCGTGGGGCCCGACGTCTACCGCCGGGCGGGCGCGACCGTGCACGCGATCGGCTGCGCACCGGACGGCTGGAACATCAACGACGGGGTGGGGTCCACCCACCTCGGTCCGTTGGCCGACACCGTGCGGGAACTGGGCGCCGACATCGGCATCGCCCACGACGGCGACGCCGACCGGTGCCTGGCCGTCACCGCCGACGGGGACGTGGTCGACGGCGACATGATCCTGGCGATCTGCGCCTTGTCGATGCACGAGCGCGGTGCTCTCAAGGACGCCACCGTCGTGGCGACCGTGATGAGCAACCTGGGTTTCCACCACACCATGCGCGACGCGGGCATCACGGTCCGGACGACGGCCGTCGGCGACCGCTACGTGCTCGAGGCCCTGCGCACCCAGGGGCTGAGCCTGGGCGGGGAGCAGAGCGGGCACCTGGTGTTCCTCGACCACGCCACGACGGGCGACGGGCTGCTCACCGGCCTGGCCTTGCTGTCCCGGATGGCGGAGACCGGTTCGTCCCTGGCAGAGCTCTCCTCCGTCGTGCAGCGGCTGCCGCAGATCCTGATCAACGTGCCCGTCACCGACCGGCTGCGGGTCGCCGAGAGCGACGAGGTCGCGGAGGCGGTGAACGCGGTGGAGGAGGAGCTCGGCGACTCCGGCCGGGTGCTCCTCCGCCCGTCCGGCACCGAGCAGCTCGTGCGGGTGATGGTCGAGGCGCCGACGCAGGAGCGGGCCGACGAGGTGGCCGGCCGACTGGCCGAGGTCGTCGCCGCCGTCGG
>JALYMS010000185.1 GCA_030773535.1 Actinomycetota bacterium
TGGTCCGGGGCCGTCCCGGGCCGCGCCGCGCGACCCGCACTTCGCCGAGCAGCAGTGGCAGGACCGGGCAGTCACCGGCCTGACCCGGTCCGACGATCAGCGCCAGCAGCCGACCCAGCCCGTCGACCAGCTCGACCGCCCGCGCCGTCGTGCAGTCCTCGCCCGTCTGCACCTACTGCGGCTTGACCCGCGACCTCACCAGTGACCACGTCGTGGCGCTTGCCCGAGGTGGAAGCAACGCCGGCCGGCAGGTCACGAGCTGCAGACGGTGCAACAGCTCCCGCGGCGGTCGGCTCGCCGGCAACGAAGCGCGAGGCCGGCAGTGACGAAGCGTGAGGGGAGGGAAGGCCAATGGTGAGCTCAGTAGACCCGCGAGTCAGACTTCGCGTCACACACCGGCCGCGCTACACGCCGAAGACGAATGGGCCGCTCGGCGCGTCGTGCTCGATGTAGTCCCAACCGCTGGGGGAGTAGGTGCGCTGCCGCCCGCTCTCGAGCGTGACGATGAGGAGCCCCTTGTCGTCGAAGTGGTACCGAGCATCGCCGGTGAAGGGCTCTTTGCGGTCTGCGTGGCACACGAGGAAATCCATGCACGGAGCGTCCCATGAGGGCCGGCCCGAAGCGGGAGGTCACCGCGCCCCGGTTGGACCTCACGAGGCTCCCAGAGGGCGGCTCAGAGCGCGTGTGCGCCTTCGTGGAGGGCTATCTGACCGTTCCGAAGGGCACGGGCGCCCTCGAGCCGGTACGGCTGCGTTCGTGGCAGCGGGACCTCATCGCCGGCATGTTCGACGACCCCCGTCCGCGGCAGGGCCTGCTGTCCGTTCCCAGGGGTAACGGGAAGACGGCGCTGGCCGCGTTCCTGGCCGCCTACGCGCTGTTCGCCGACGACGTCGAGGGCGCGCAGGTGCTGTGCGTCGCCTCGGACGAGCGGCAGGCTGGGCTCGTCTTCAACGCGGTACGGCGCATGGTCGAGCTGAGCCTGCTGTTGGCCGAGCAGGTGCAAATCTTCCGGGACCGCATCTACGTCCCGCACACCGACTCGGAGCTGCGGCCGCTGCCCGCCGAGCCCGGTGCGCTCCAAGGCTACGACCCGTCGTTCGTCGTCGTCGACGAGCTGCACGTCGTCACCGAGCAGGTGTGGGACGCGATGGCGCTGGCCTCCGGGAAGCGGGACCGGTCGCTGGTGCTGGGGATCTCCACGCCGGGCGTCTCGCCGGACAGCGTCATGTGGCGGCTCGTCCAGCACGGCCGCGAAGGCACCGATGACAGCTTCTTCTTCGCCGAGTTCGCCGCGCCGGAGGGCTGCGCCGTCGACGACGAGCAGGCCTGGGCGGCCGCGAACCCGGCGCTCGACGACTTCCTGCACCGCGACGCGCTGCGCTCCACGCTGCGGACGACGCGTGAGGCGCCGTTCCGCCGCTACCGGCTCGGCCAGTGGGCCGGCGCGGTCGGTGGCTGGATCGACTGGTCCGCCTGGGCCGGCCGGACGGCGCTGGTCGAGGTCGCGCCGCGGTCCCGAGTCGTGCTCGGCTTCGACGGCTCGGCTTCGGGCGACTCCACCGCGCTGGTCGGCTGCACGATCCGCGACCCGCACCTGTTCGTCCTCGGGGTGTGGGCCAACCCCGGACGGTCGGACTGGCGCGTGCCTCGGGCCGAGGTCGGCCGCGCCGTCGAGCACGCCTTCGAGAAGTACAACGTCGTCGAGCTGGCCGTCGACCCGTGGGGCTGGCGCTCGGAGATCGAGGGCTGGTCGGCGCGCTGGCCCGGCCGGGTCGTGGAGTACAACACCGCCGCCGCGCAAAGAATGGGACCGGCGACTGACCGGCTGTTCTCCGCGGTCGCCGAGGGCACCATTACCCATGACGGCGACGAGCGTCTGGCCGCGCACATCGCGCATTGCGTCGCCAAGAGCACACCGCACGGTGACGTCGTGACGAAGGACAAGCGCATGTCCACCCGGAAGATCGACGCCGCTATCGCGGCCATCATCGCGGCTGACCGCGCCGCTTTCCACGCCGCCCCGCGGCCGAGTAGAACAGTGAGCTTCCTGTGAGCCTTTCCGTCATCACCCGCCTGGGCCGGCTGCTCGACGAGCGGCGCCCGGAGTACGACCGGCTGGACACCTACTACGCCGGCCGGCAGTCCTCGCACGCCTTCATGGCGCCGGAAGTCCGGGCCTCGCTCGGCAACCGGCTGCCGCCGCTCGTTTTGAATTGGCCGCGATTGGTCGTCTCGGCGGTCGAGGAACGCCTGGACGTCGACGGCTTCCGGCTGTCCCGCGAAGAGCCCGCCGACTCCGAGCTGTGGCGCATCTGGCAGGCCAACCGGCTGGACGAGGGCTCCCAGCAGGCGCACCTCGACGCGCTCGTGCACGGCTGCTCCTACGTCATGGTCTGGGCCTCCGCGGACCCGCGCACCCCACGGATCTCCATCGAGACGGCGCGGCAGACCGCGGTCGAGCGGGACGCGATGACCGGTGAGATCACCACCGCGCTTAAGCGCTGGACCGAGGGCGGCTACGGCCATGCGGTCGTCTTCGGCCCGGAGCAGATCACCCGCTGGCGCACGCAGGACCGGCTCGTCGAGGAGTCGGACACCTACGAGATCCCGGCCGGCGGCTGGACCCGGGTGGAGACCATCGAGAACGTCCTCGGCGTCGTCCCGGTCGTGCCGCTGGTCAACCGTCCGCGGCTGCTCACCCCCAATGGGGAAACCGAGCTGAGCGACATCATCGGGCTGACCGATGCCGCATCGAAGATCGTCACCGACATGCTCGTGACGAGCGAGTA
>JALYMS010000186.1 GCA_030773535.1 Actinomycetota bacterium
TTCCAGCGTCGGCGGGGTGTAGTCCAGGACGGCATGTATCGGTGCCGGACAGCTGCCCGCACGCGCCGTCGGAACGCCGGATATCACCTGCGCGATCCAGACGGCCACAAGCGTGGCCGCCATGGCCGCCAGCCGGAAGAGCCGAATTCGTCCGTCACCCGCGGCTACACCGATCGTGGGCATGCTGTCCCCCGCCTCGTGTTCGCTGTCTACGAGCAGGGTGGCACAGGGCTGGGCGGCCGGCCAGAATGTTGTCGAGCACCGACTGCCCCGAGCAGCACGGCGCGACACCGCTCCTCGTCACGGTCGGCCACATCGCTCAAGGGCCGGCGGTCGGTCGATCACACCATCCTGGTCGGGCTTGCAGGCGACCGGACGGTTACAGCCACTCGAGGCACACGAGGTGGCCACTGCGGATGTCTCTGAAGGCGCCTTCAGGGGTCGGCAAGGACCACGGACGTACCTCTCCCAGTAGCGCTGTCCGGTCCCGGTGTGCCTGAGCGAACGGTGAGTGACCGACTCCCCGTTCCGGTGCGGGTCTCCAGGCTGCCCCGGCGGACGACCAGCAGATCGCCGTTGGCGAGCTGCTGCCAGTCGCGGCCCCAGCCGCTTGAGGAGACCACGACGGCGTCGTCCGACACCCGGTAGCGCAGCCGGTAATACTCGGGATCCTTGTCCTCGAGGGGACCCGCCGGGTCGTACCGGCACATCGCGATGAGCTCGTCGGGCGTCATCAGCAGGCAGTTCAGGCTGGTGAAGGCGGACGTCCGGGCGATCGCGTCGACCGTGTCGAGCAGCGCTTCCTGCGGCGTCGCGCCGTCCGCCATGCGGGTGAGCAGGGCGAGGAAGTAGCGCTCGCTGTCGGTCGTGCCGCGGCGCAGCCGGGCGACTTGCGGCGCCGACAGCGCGTCGAGCGACGCCGGCGACAGCACCGATCCGTTGTGGGCGAAGGCGACGCGCCCGTCGGTGAAGGGGTGGGTGTTCTCGATGCCGACGCTCAAGCCCATGGTCGCCCAGCGCAGGTGCGCCATGCCGAGGTCGGAGGCAGAGGTCCGGGCCCAGGCGCCGAACGACCGGCTGCTGTGCGCAGGATCCGGCCGCTTGTGCACCTTGACCGCGGTCCCGGTCGCGCGGGCCACGCCCCACCCGTCGCCGTGCTGGGCCGAGAGCCCGGTGAAGTCGAGGAGGTCCCCCTCGCCCAGCAGGTCCCGCAGGGTGGTGGGCGCTCGGGTGGCCCAGCCCAGGAGTCGGCACATCGGTGCAGTCTGCTTCCTCGGGACGGCGGCTGTCCTCTGCACCATCCCCCGGGGGTCGCCTCGACCGTGGGACATCGGGGCGCGGCGTGGCTTCCGGTGCGCCGCCGCCGATGGGTCAGCCGCCGATGGGTCAGCCGCCGCCGGCGGCGTCGGCTACAGCTCGGCCCGGAGGATGCCGGCGGCCTCGACGAGGGCGCGCATCTTGCCTGCGGCGGCGGCGCGGGGCAGGTACTTGAGGCCGCAGTCGCTGGAGAGGACGAGCTTGTCGACGTCGACGCAGTCCAGCGCCCGGCGAACCCGGTCCGCGACGACGTCGGCCGTCTCCACCTCCGGCGTCGACAGGTCCAGGACGCCGAGGATGATCCCCTTGTTCCTCAGCGGCCGCAGCGTCGTGGGGTCGAGGCCGGACTGGGCGGTCTCCACCGAGACGGATCCGACCGGGGCGTCGGCCAGTTCGGCCAGGAACGAATATCCCTCGGGGCGCTCATGGATGATCGCGGCGTACCCGAAGCAGATGTGCAGCGCGGTGGGTCCGGGCGCCCCGGCGAGCGCTCGCTCCAGAGCCTCGACGCCGTACTGGCGGGCAGCCTCGGGACGTGCCTGGAGGTAGGGCTCGTCGAGCTGGACGATGTCGGCGCCCGCGGCGAACAGGTCGGCGACCTCCTCCCGCACGACGTCGGCGTAGGCCAGGGCGACGGCGCGGCCGTCGGCGTAGTGGTCGTTCTGCGCCTGCTGCGACATGGTGAACGGTCCGGGCACCGTGATCTTGATGGTGCGGTCGGTGTGCCGGCGCAGGAACCGGACGTCCTCGGCCTGGATGGGCCCGGGACGCCGGATGTCCCCGGCGATGCGCGGCACCGGATTGGGATGGCCCGACCGGTCCAGGGCGGTGCCCGGGTTGTCGATGTCGACGCCGTCCAGGGCGGTGGCGAAGTGGTTGGAGTAGGACTCCCGCCGGATCTCGCCGTCGGTGAGGATGTCCAGACCGGCGTCCTCCTGCGAACGGATGGCAAGCAGCGTCGCGTCGTCCTGCGCCTCGGCGAGGTACTCCGGCGCCACCCGCCAGAGTTCCCGGGCCCGGACCCGCGGCGGAAACCGGTGCGCGAGCTTCTCGCGGTCGATCAGCCAGTCGGGCTGGGGCAGGCTGCCCACGATCGAGGTGGGCAGCGGCGGCAACGGCGGGGGCACGGCCGAAGTATGCCGAGGTGCCGTCCGGCCGGTCCTGCCGGCGCGTCCACGGAGAGCGGTGGCGAGCCCCCGCCCGCAGTATGGGGCGCATGGCGGACGACGCGGCCTACGTCGCACTCGGGGACTCGATCTCCATCGACGACTACTCCGGCGGGCCGGGCCGAGGCGGCGCAAGCCTGCTCTTCGCCAACCGGGACGACGACTTCCCGGACTGGCGCGGCCGCGACCTGAGCAGCCTCGACCCGTCGACGCGATTCGCCCTGTTGGCCACCGACGGCGCGACCACACGCACGCTGCTCGCGGCGCAGCTGCCCCGATTGCTCGCCCTGCCCGTCCGCCCGACCGTCGTCACCCTGACGATCGGCGGAAACGACCTGCTGGCCGCGTACGGCGACACCCTGGCTGCCCGAGAGGTCATCACGCGGGTGGCAGCTGCCGTCGACCGTGCGCTTCCGGAAATCACCGCCCGCCTCGCCCCGTCCGGCCGGCTCGTCGTCGGCACGGTGTACGACCCCAGCGACGGCACCGGCGACGCCGCCCGTCTGGGGCTTCCGCCCTGGCCGGAAGCGGTCGCCGTCATCGGCGAGCTCAACGACGCTCTCCGGGCCGTCGCCGCACGGCACGGCGCCGCCGTCGCCGAGATCGCCCAGGCGTTCACCGGGCACGGGCTGCTGGCCGGGGACCCGACGCAGCGGTCGGCGCGACCCGCGAACCGAGAATTGTGGTTCTGCAACCTGATCGAGCCCAACGCGTGGGGAGGCAGCGGGGTGCGCGCGGCGTTCTGGGCGGCCCTGCACGACCTCGCCCCGGGGGCGGCGTAGCCGCGGATCAGGGGATGTTGCCGACCTCGTCCGCGATGACCGTGTCGTCGCCGTGCCCGGTCCGGACCACGGTGTCCCCGGGCAGGGTCAGCAGCCGGGAGCGGATCGACGCGAGGATCGTCGGCTCGTCGCTGTAGGAGCGGCCGGTCGCCCCCGGCCCTCCGCAGAAGAGCGTGTC
>JALYMS010000187.1 GCA_030773535.1 Actinomycetota bacterium
CCCGAGGGCCGCTACGACCAGTACCCGCACGAGCACTCCGGCGGCATGCGCCAGCGCGCCATGATCGCCATGGCCATCGCCAACGACCCCAAGGTGCTCATCGCCGACGAGCCGACCACGGCGCTGGACGTGACGATCCAGGCGCAGGTCCTCGACGTGCTACGGACGGCGCAGCAGCGGACGAACGCGGCGACCATCCTGATCACCCACGACCTCGGGCTGATCGCCGAGCACGCCGACCGGGTGATCGTCATGTACGGCGGCAAGGTCGTCGAGATCGCCGACGTGCAGGCGACCTTCGCCGCGCCGCGGCACCCCTACACCCTGGGCCTGATGAGCAGCCTGCCCCGGCTGGACGTCGACCTGCAGCGGCTGGACCCGATCCCCGGGTCGCCGCCGAACCTGATCGATCTGCCGACGGGGTGCCCGTTCCACCCGCGGTGCCGGGTCTCCAAGGGCCGCGAGATCTGCCGCACCGAGGAGCCCCCGCTGTACGACGTCGGCGGCGGGCAGCGGGCCGCCTGCCACTTCTCCGAGGAGGTCCCCGCCGAGATGGCCGTGGTGTCGCGAGAGATGGGCGCGGACCTGGGGAGCAGCGGCTCATGAGCACCGTCGACACCCGGGTCCCCGGCGCCGGGGATGCGGACCTGCACGACCGCGCAGCGCACGGCGAGGAGATCCTCCGGGTCGAGGACCTCAAGACCCATTTCCCGATCCGCGGCGGGGTGACCCGTCGGCAGGTCGGCACCGTCTACGCGGTGGACGGCGTCAGCTTCACCCTGGCCGCGGGGGAGACCCTCGGGCTGGTCGGGGAGTCCGGCTGCGGCAAGACGACCACCGGCCGCACCCTGGTCAAGCTGTTGGAGCCCACCAGCGGCAAGGTCTTCTTCAAGGGCCAGGACATCACCGGCCACAGCCGGTCGCAGATGAAGGCCGTCCGCCGGGAGATGCAGTTCGTCTTCCAGGACCCCTACACCTCGCTCAACCCGCGGATGACGGTGCGGGCCATCGTCGGGGAGGCGCTGCAGATCCACGGGCTGGCCTCCGGCAGCGAGCTGCGATCCCGGGTGGACCAGTTGCTGGAGTCGGTGGGGCTCAGCGCCGAGCAGGCCACCCGCTACCCGCACGAGTTCTCCGGCGGGCAGCGCCAGCGGATCGGCATCGCCCGGGCGCTGGCGCTGGACCCGCAGGTGCTCGTACTCGACGAGCCGGTGTCGGCGCTGGACGTCTCCATCCAGGCGCAGGTGGTGAACCTGCTCCAAGAGCTCCAGGAGCGGCTGGGGCTGGCGTTCGTGTTCATCGCCCACGACCTGTCCGTCGTCCGGCACATCTCCACCCGCGTCGCGGTGATGTACCTGGGCAAGATCGCGGAGATCGGGGACCGGGCCGACATCTACGCCCGCCCGACCCACCCCTACACCCAGGCACTGCTGTCCGCGGTGCCGATCCCCGACCCGACCAAGCGCGGCAGCCGCGAGCGGATCATCCTCACCGGCGACGTGCCGAGCCCGGCCAACCCGCCCTCGGGCTGCAACTTCCGCACCCGGTGCCCCAAGGCCCAGCCGATCTGCGCCGAGGAGGAGCCGGCGCTCATCGACCGCTTCGGCCACGGCCACCCCAGCGCCTGCCACTTCGCCGAGGTGCGGCCGGTGATCCCGGCGTGACCCTCCCTCGTCCGTCCTCCCCGGCGCCGTCCCTGCGGCAGCGCCCGTCCGTCTCAGCACTGCCCGACCCAGCAGCAGCCAGTCCAGCACCATCCAGTTCAGTGTTACCTCGTCAGAGCGGGAGCCGATGAACACGACAGCAGCACGACGCCGCAGTCCCCGGACCAGGACCGCCGCCGCCCTCGCGGCGCTCGGCCTGTTCCTCACCGCCTGCAGCGTCAGCGACCCGGAGGCACCGGCCGCCGGCGGCGAGGGCGGGGAGGGCGGCGGCACCTTCTCCATCGCCGTCGGCATCGACCCCGACACCTTGGACCCGGCCGGGCAGACCACGACCACCGTGCAGAACATGGTCGACTACGTGGTCGAGACGCTCGTCAGCGTGGATGACCAGGGCACCGTCGAGCCGCGGCTGGCCGAGACGTTCGAGACGTCGGAGGACGGGCTCACCGTCACCCTGGGCCTGCGGGAGGGCGTGACCTTCCACGACGGGACGCCGTTCAACGCCGAGGCGGTCAAGTTCAACCTGGAGCGGATCCTCAACCCGGCGGTCAAGGTCCCGCTGGCCGCCCCGTACAAGGTCATCTCGTCGGTGACCGCGGTCGACGAGTCCACCGCGGAGGTCACGCTCAGCCGGCCGTCGCCGGGCTTCCTCAGCGCCCTCTCGGTCACCACCTCGGCGATGATCTCGCCGCAGTCGGTCACCGCCGAGGGCAACACCAACGAGAACTACCAGCACCCGGTCGGCACCGGGCCCTACACGTTCGAGTCCTACACCGCTGGGGAGACCGTCAGGGTCCAGAAGTACGCCGACTACTGGGGCGAGGAGCCGCACTACGACACGGTGGACTTCCGGATCGTGCCCGAGGCGGCCACCCGGGAGAGCCTGCTGCTGGCCGGCCAGGTGGACATGATCATCCTGCCGCCGGTGTCGGACCTGGAGGCGCTGCAGAACAACCAGGACGTCGAGGTGCTGGTCGCCCCCAGTGACCGCACCATCTTCATCGCCCTGGACTTCCAGGACCCGCTGCTGAACAACAAGCAGACCCGCCAGGCGCTGAACTACGCCGTCGACAAGGAGGCCCTCGTCGACAACGTGCTCTTCGGCGCCGCCGAGGTGCTCAACGCCCCCATGGCGCCGAGCCTGTTCGGCTACTGCGAGGTCGGCGACTACGACTACGACCCCGACCGGGCGCGGGAGATGCTGCAGGAGTCCGGCGCGGCCGGGGCGACCCTGGACCTGCTGACCCCCAGCGGCCGCTACGTGCAGGACGCACAGGCCGCCGAGGCCATCGCCGGGTACCTGCGGGAGGTCGGCCTGACGGTGAACGTCAGCACCAGCGACTTCCCGTCGTTCCTCTCCCGGGTCAACGCGCCGCGCTCGGAGCAGACCGTGGACATGCACCTGCTGGGCTGGGCGCCGGCTTACCTGGATGCGGACTTCCAGATGCAGATGTTCCGGCAGGCGACGCACCCGCCGAAGGGGCTGGCCACGTCGTTCTACACCAACCCCGAGGTCGAGGCGCTGCTCGCGCAGGCCGACGTGGAGCTCGACCAGGACCGCCGGGCCGAGCTCTACTGCGACGCATCGAAGGTCATCTGGGACGACGCGCCCTGGATCTTCCTGTGGACCCAGTCGTTCCCGATCGTGCACTCGGCCGACGTGACCGGCATCGGTTCCACGCCGACCGAGAAGTTCGACGCGATCTACGCCCGGCCGGCCAGCTGACCACCACCGGCGGCCGCCCCTGCCTGCGGGCAGGGGCGGTCTCCGCCCCGCGGGCAAGGGAGGCCGCTCGTGAAGGGCACCGCCGCGCACATCGTGCGCACGCTGTTGCTGTCGCTGATCACCCTCTTCGGGGTGTCGGTGCTGATCTTCCTCATGCTCCGGGTGCTGCCCGGTGACCCGGCGCGGGTGCTGGCCGGGCTCAACGCCAGCGAGGAGCAGGTGGCTCGGCTGCGCGAGCAGCTGGGGCTGGACCAGGGGCTCCTGGCCCAGTACTGGAACTTCATCACCGGCGTGGTCACGGGCGACCTGGGCACGTCGGCGCGCACGTCGCGCCCGGTGTCCTCGGAGATCGCCGTCCGGTTGCCGGCGACGCTGATCCTCGCGGTCGTCGCAACAGTCATCGGCTCGCTGGTCGGGATCACCGCCGGCGTGATCGCCGCGGTGCGGCGGAACTCGGTGCTGGACCACGTCATCTCCAGCGTGGCGATGATGGGCGTCTCCATGCCGGTCTACTGGCTGGGGCTGCTGCTGATCCTG
The DNA here is from genome assembly GCA_030773535.1 of Actinomycetota bacterium. Classification (GTDB taxonomy): domain Bacteria; phylum Actinomycetota; class Actinomycetes; order Mycobacteriales; family Geodermatophilaceae; genus Blastococcus_B. The sequence continues at coordinate 3,928 of JALYMS010000187.1, forward strand.
CTGTTCGCCGTAACGCTCGGCTGGCTGCCCGCCGCCGGCAGCGGGGAGCCGCTGAGCATCGTGCTGCCGGCGGTGACGCTGGCGGCGTTCTCCACGGCGCTGGTCTCCCGGATGACCCGGGCCAGCATGCTGGAGGTGCTGGGGCAGGACTACGTCCGCACGGCCGAGGCCAAGGGGGCCCCGCCCAAGACGGTGATCATCCGGCACGCGCTGCGCAACGCCTTCATCCCGATCCTCACGGTCATCAGCCTGCAGTTCGGGGCCCTGCTCGGCGGTGCGGTGCTCACCGAGACGGTGTTCGGCTGGCCGGGCATCGGGCGGCTGCTCGTCGACTCGATCGGCGCCCGGGACTTCGCCGTCGTCCAGGGCATCGTGCTGGTCTACGCGGCGGCCTTCATCCTGCTGAACGTGATCGTCGACGTCCTCTACGTCGTCGTCGACCCGCGCATCCGGTACTGAGCCGGGAAAGGGGTACCCGATGCGAGCCTGGCGGCGCTTCCGCCACCACCCCCCGGCGCTGATCGGCCTGGGGATCATCCTGACCTTCGTCGTCCTGGCGATCGCCGCGCCGGTGATCTCCCCCTACGACCCCAACGCCCAGGACATCGCCGCGGCCATCGAGGGGCCGTCGGCGTCGCACTGGCTGGGCACCGACCAGCTGGGCCGGGACATCGCCACCCGGCTGATGTACGGCGCGCGGATCTCGCTGCTCATCGGCGTGCTCGCCGTCGGCATCGGCCTGCTGATCGGCGTGCCGCTGGGCATGGTCGCCGGGTACTACGGCGGGTGGGCCGACCTGGCCATCTCCCGGTTCGCGGACATGATGTTCGCCTTCACCTCCATCCTGTTGGCGCTCACCCTGGTGGCCGTCCTGGGGGTGAGCCTGCAGAACGTGATCATCGCCGTCGGGATCAGCGTCGTGCCGGTGATCATCCGGCTGGTGCGCTCCTCGGTGCTGAGCCTGCGGGAGGAGCCCTACGTCGAGGCGGCCCGGGCGCTGGGCGCCA
>JALYMS010000188.1 GCA_030773535.1 Actinomycetota bacterium
ATGTCGCACTCGTCCTCTCCCCGGGTGTCCGTACATCCGCGGTGGCCCGGGAGTGGCAGGGACGACGGCGAGAGTCTCCTGGCTCCCGGATCGACGCCCGCCCCCGACCTTCCCGCTCCTGAGCGAACTCGGGAGCAGTGGCCGTGCCTGGGGGCGGACTTCCCGGTCACAGTGGCGGGACCGCGCCGGAATCTCACCGGGCTTCCTCCACTGCCGTCGCTTGTGGCGCGGCTATTCGACCACGAGGGGCGGGGGCCGGGACAGGTGCCCCTGCTCGTCGACGAATCGGTGACCTAAGACCCTGTTGACGTCCTAACGGTCGTAGGCAGACTTCCGGTCATGACCGAGGCCGTGCCGCTCGACCGGCGGCAGCGACGGCGGGCGGAGACGATCGAGCAGGTGCTCGACGTCGCCGTCCAGGTGATGGGCGAGCAGGGCGTCGCCGGTCTGACGCTCGGGGAGGTCGCCCGCCGGATGGGCATCCGCCCGCCGTCGCTCTACGTCTACTTCGACGGCAAGCACGCCCTCTACGACGCCCTGTTCGAGCGGGGCTGGCGCCTCCTGCAGGAGGACCTCCGCGTCGCCGAGGCAGCTCTGGACGGCGCCGATCCGGTGGCCGACCTGCACTCGGGCGCACGGGCCTTCGTCCGGTGGGCGGTCGAGCACCCCGCCTACTCGGCACTCATGTTCTGGCGCCCGGTACCCGGCTTCGTGCCGTCGGAGCGCGCGTACGCCCCGGCCGTGGCGCTCGTCGAGGAGGGGCGGGCGGAGATCGTGCGGCTGCGCGACCGCGGCGTCCTCCCCGCGGACGCCGACGTCGACCGCGCCCACCGCGCCTACACCGCCGTGGTCAGCGGGGTCATCTCCCAGCAGCTGTCCAACGCCCCTGGAGAGCCGTTCGCGACCGGCACCTTCACCGCCGTCCTGCCCGACCTGATCGACATGTGGCTGAACCACCACCGCACCACCCCGTCCACCCGCTAGTTCCGAAGGAGTTCCGCCGTGACCGCTCCCGCTCCCGACCGCGCTCGCCCCCGGCCCCCGGCACTGGACCGGGACACCGCCTTCCGGCTCGCCGCCACGGAGTACGAGCGCTTCCTCGCCGTCCTCCGCGACCTGGATCCCGCCGACTGGTCCCGTCCGACGGAGTGCACCGCATGGGACGTCCGGGCCATGGCCGCGCACGTCCTCGGGATGGCCGAGATGGCGGCGTCCGTGCGGGAGATGGCGCGGCAGAACCGCCTCGCCGGCAAGGCCGGCGGAGGGATCGACGCGCTGACCGCCCTGCAGGTGCGGGAGCACGCGGCTCTGGACGGCGCGGCGATCGTCGCCGGGCTGGCAGTCACCGCGCCGCGGGCGGTGCGTGGGCGCCGCCGGGTCTCCCGCGTGGCCGGACGGCTGAAGCTCCCGGAGGAGCAGGTCGTGGGGTCCGAGCGCGAGTGGTGGCGGATCGGCTACCTGCTCGACGTCATCCTGACCCGTGACGTCTGGATGCACCGCGTCGACGTCTGCCGTGCGACGGGGCGCGAGCTGCAGCTCACGCCCGAACACGACGGTGTGCTGGTGGCCGACGTGGTCGCCGAGTGGGCCCAGCGGCACGGCCGGCCCTACCGGCTCCGGCTTACCGGACCGGCCGGTGGCGAGTGGTCGGCGGGGACGGACGGCGAGGAGCTGGAGCTCGACGCGGTCGAGTTCTGCCGGCTGCTCTCGGGCCGGGGCAGCGGCTCCGGCCTGCTGAGCTCGCAGGTCCCCTTCTGATCCGGGCCGGCCGACGATGGACACCTTCCGCCCGCTGCCCGGCGTCACCGTCCTCTCCGACCCGCAGGAGATTCCCGGCATCGGCTGGCTGCCGGTGCACGCGTTCGTCCTCTCCGCCGCCGAGCCCGTGGTCGTCGACACCGGCGTGTCGCTGGCCGACCGGCGGTTCGTCGAGGACCTCGGCTCGGTGCTCGACCCGGCCGACGTCCGCTGGATCTGGCTGACCCACCCCGACCGCGACCACACCGGCGGCCTCGTCGACCTGCTGGCCGCCGCGCCCCGGGCGAAGCTCGTCACCACGTTCCTGGGCCT
>JALYMS010000189.1 GCA_030773535.1 Actinomycetota bacterium
TTCTCCCCGACTAGGGTGCCTGTTCTGTGCACCTCTCCAGCCTGACGCTCAAGGGCTTCAAGTCCTTCGCGTCCGCCACCACGCTCCGGCTCGAGCCGGGCATCACCGCGGTGGTCGGCCCCAACGGCTCGGGCAAGTCCAACGTCGTCGACGCCATCGCCTGGGTGCTGGGCGAGCAGGGCGCCAAGAGCCTGCGCGGCGGCAAGATGGAGGACGTCATCTTCGCCGGCACCGCCGGCCGCCCGGCGCTGGGCCGGGCCGAGGTCACGCTCACCATCGACAACGCCGACGGCGCCCTCCCGATCGAGTACACCGAGGTGTCGATCACCCGCCGCATGTACCGCTCCGGCGAGAGCGAGTACGAGATCAACGGCAGCAAGGTCCGCCTGCTGGACGTGCAGGAATTGCTCAGCGACTCCGGCATCGGGCGGGAGATGCACGTCATCGTCGGCCAGGGCCAGCTCGACGCGGTCCTGTCCGGCCGCCCGGAGGACCGCCGCGCCTTCGTCGAGGAGGCGGCCGGCGTCCTCAAGCACCGCAAGCGCAAGGAGAAGGCGCTGCGGAAGCTCGACGGGATGCAGGCCAACCTTGACCGGCTGGGCGACCTCACCACCGAACTTCGGCGGCAGCTGACCCCGCTGGGCAAGCAGGCCGAGGTGGCGCGCCGTGCCGCCGGAGTGCAGGCCGACCTCCGGGACGCCCGGCTCCGGTTGCTCGCCGACGACCTGGTGCAGCTGCGGGACGCACTGGAGCGGGACGTGGCCGACGAGACGGCGGCACGCGCCCGGCGCGTGAAGGTCGAGGGGGAGCTGGCCGTCGCCTCGCGGCGGGAGGCCGCTCTGGAGCGCGAGCTCGCCGCCTCCGCGCCGTTGCTCGCCACCGCTTCGGACACCTGGTACCGCCTGTCCGCGCTGACCGAGCGCTTCCGGGGGATCGCACAGCTCGCCGCCGAGCGCCACCGGCACCTGTCGGCCGCCGCTGCCGAGGTGTCCGCCGGCCGGGACCCGGCCCAGCTGGAAGCCGAAGCCGACCGGGTCGCCGCCACCGAGACCGAGCTGGCCGCCGGGCTGGAGACCGAACGGGCCCGGCTGGCCGACGTGGTGGGGGAGCGGACCGCACTCGAGGCCGCCCTGGCCGATGCGGAGCGGGCCTGGGTGGCCGCGGCCCGCGCGCTGGCCGACCGCCGCGAGGGGCTGGCCCGGCTGTCCGGAGAGGTCGCGGCGGCGCGGTCCCGGGTGGCGGCCGGCCAGGACGAGATCGAACGGCTCGCCACCGCTGCCAGTGAGGCGACCGACCGCGCAGACGTCGCCGCCGACCGGCTGGCCGACCGCCGGGCCCAGCTGGCCGACCAGGCGGACTCCGACGTCGCGCTGGTCGCCGCCCACCAGGACGCAGTCGCCGCCCATGCCGCTGCCGCGCGCTCCGTGACCGAACTGACCGCGGCCGAGCGCGCGGCTGAGCGGGACCGCGCGTCATGGCAGGCCCGGCGCGACGCCCTGGCCCAGGGACTGACACCGGCCGACGGCGCCGCGGCGGTCCTCACCGCCGGCCTCGACGGTGTACTGGGACCGCTCGCCGAACGGCTCCAAGTCCGCCCTGGGCACGAGGTCGCGGTCGCGGCCGCGCTGGGCGGGATGGCCGACGCCCTGGTGGTCTCCGGCGTCGGCACGGCCGCGGCCGCGCTGGCGCACCTCAAGGACGCCGGCGGACGGATCGGTCTGCTGGTCACCGGTGGGCTGCCGCCCCTGCCCCGCGACGGCTGGCCTCCGCTCCCGGACGGCGGCTGCTGGGCCCTCGACGTCGTCGAGGCCCCCTCCGACGTGCAGCCGGCGCTGGCCCGCGCGCTCGAGCGGGTGGCCCTGGTTCCCGACCTCCACGGGGCCGTCGCGCTGGTCCGCACGCATCCGCGGGTGCGTGCCGTGACCGCCTCCGGAGACCTGGTCGGCGCCGACTGGGCGGTCGGCGGGCAGGCCGACGCCCCGTCCAACCTCGTCGTCCGCGCCCGGGTCGACGAGGCGGACGCCCAACTGCGCTCCACCAACGAGCGGGCCGCCTCGCTCGCCCAGGAGCTCGCGTCGGCGCGGGGCGAGGCGCAGGCCCGGTCGGCCGACGTGGAGGCGGCCCTCGCCGCGCGTTCGGCGGCCGACCGGAGCCGTTCCGCCGTCGCCGCGGAACTGGCGGAGCTCGGGGCGGCCGCCCGCTCGGCGGCCGCCGAGGCCGAACGCCACGTCGCCGCCCGCGTCCGCGCCGAGGGCGACCTCGAGCAGGCGCAGCTCGTGCTCGCCCACCTGGAGGAGCGGCTCGCCTCGGCGGAGGCAGCTCCGGTGGAGGAGGAACCGTCTCCCGAGGCGCGGGACCGACTGCGCGCCGAGACCGCGGCGGCCCGCCAGCGGGAGACCGACGCCCGACTGGCGGTCCGGACCGCCGAGGAGCGGGCCCGGGCACTGCACGGTCGCGCCGAGTCGTTGCGCCGTTCCGCCCGCTCGGAGCGCGCCACGAGGGAGCGCGCGGCCGCCGCCCGGGCCGCACGAGAGCGCGGCGGGGCGGTGGCTGCTTCGGTCCGCAGCGACGCCGAGACCGCTCTGGTCGCCCTCGCGACCTCGACGGCCCGGGCAGCTGCCGAACGCGATGCCCTCGCCGCGGCTCGGTCGTCCTCGGAGGCCGAGCTGCTCCACGTCCGCTCCCGGGTCCGCGCCGCCACGTCCGACCTCGACCGCCTGACCGACGAGGTGCACCGGGACGAGGTCGCCCGCGCCGAGCAGCGGTACCGCATCGAGGCGCTGGAGGAGCGGGCCGCCGAGGAGTACGGCGTCGATCTGCCCACCCTGCTCGCCGAGTACGGCCCGGCCGCACCGGTGCTTCCCGCACCGCAGCAGGTCGCCGCCGCCGAGGCAGCGGGAGAGCCGCAGCCCGCGCCGGCGGCCTACGACCGGGCCCAGCAGGAGCGGCGGGCCGCTCGGGCCGCGCGCGACCTGGCGACGCTCGGCAAGGTCAACCCGCTGGCGCTCGAGGAGTTCGCCGCGCTGGAGGAGCGCCACGGTTTCCTGGCGACCCAGCTCGAGGACCTCAAGTCGACACGGCGGGACCTGCTGACCGTCGTCCGCGAGGTCGACGAGCGGATCCACGACGTCTTCGCCGCGGCCTTCGCCGACGTGCAGCGCGAGTTCGAGTCCGTCTTCGCCACCCTCTTCCCGGGCGGGCGCGGCCGGCTGATCCTCACCGAGCCCGACGACCTGCTGGCCACCGGGATCGAGGTCGAGGCCCGTCCGCCGGGCAAGAAGGTCAAGCGGCTGTCGCTGCTCTCCGGCGGGGAGCGGTCGCTGACCGCCGTCGCCCTGCTGGTCGCGATCTTCCGTGCCCGGCCCTCGCCGTTCTACGTGCTCGACGAGGTCGAGGCGGCGCTGGACGACGTCAACCTCGGCCGGCTGCTCACGCTGGTCGAGCAGCTGCGGTCGACCTCCCAGCTGATCGTGATCACCCACCAGAAGCGGACGATGGAGATCGCCGACGCCCTCTACGGCGTGAGCATGCGCGGCGACGGGATCACCGGGGTGATCAGCCAGCGGCTTCGGGAGCTCGAGACTGCCTGACGAGAGCCCCGGGAGCATCATCGCAGCGAGCGCCAGCGAGGGAGGAGCGGGCCGGGGCGCGGAGTCAGGCTGAAGACACGGCCTAGGGCCAAAAGCGTGCTTGTGGCCCTAGGCGGTCAGACACCGGAGCGCACCTCCAGGTCGACCACCAGCGGCAGGTGGTCCGACGCGCCCTCGGCGTCGAGGACCTGCGCGGACGCGACGGAGACACCGCCCGAGACCCAGACCTGGTCGATCCGCTTCCTCGGGGAGCCGGCGGGGAACGTGTCGCCCTCCTCGCCCCGCCAGGACCGCCGGCCGGCCAGGTCGTCGCGGGCCCTGGCCAGGTGCCAGGCGTCGGTGAAGCGTTCGCGCAGCGAGTCGAGCTCGGGTGCGTCCGGACCGGTGTTCAGGTCCCCGACCAGGACGCCGGTCTCCATCGGCTCGGTGAGCAGGTCCGCGATGGTGGCGACCTGGGCCGACCTTTCCTCGGCCGATCGGGTGGACAGATGGGTGTTGGTCACCCAGAGCGCGCCGCCGTCGAGCTCGATCATCGTCCGGAGCGCCGACCGCGGCTCACCCCCGCCCGGGAGCCGGTGGACGTCGCTGACGAGGATCGGCAGCCGGGACAGCAGCGCGTTGCCGTACTGCCGGTGCGGCCGGCCCCTCGGCCCGGGCTCGTCGATGGCCGGCCCCCAGGCCAGCTGCATGTCCAGCCCGCGGGACAGCAGCAGGGCCTGGTCCACCTCCTCCGTGCGCTCGCCGTAGTGCCGGTCGACCTCCTGCAGGCAGATGACGTCGGCGTCCAGCGACGCCAGCAGCTTGGCCAGGCGCGGCAGGTCGTGCCGCTGGTCGTCGCCCACGCCGTGATGGATGTTGAAGGTGACCAGCCGGACGGGGATCGGCGGCTGGTCGGGTCCGGGCGCCGGGCGCATGCCAGGAACGGGTGTCACACCCCCAGCCTGTCAGGCCTCCGACAGCGGCATGTCGAGGACCTGCGTCAGCTCCGTCGCCCCCAGCTCGCTCACCGACAGCACGAACCGCGCCTCGCGGCCGGTCAGCACCAGCTCACCGATCTGGTTGCCGAAGTAGGGGCCGGCCTGCTTCTCCCACTGCAGGGAGGTCGGCTCGGCGCGGACGAGATGGACGAGGCGTTCGGTGAGCCGTTGCGCCCGCGCGCTCCACCCGATCCGGAAGCCCACCCGGATCGGGTGCGGGGCCTGGTTGTGCAGCGGGGACACGGTGAGCTGGTGGACGCGCGCGGTGAGCTCCTCCGGGCGGACCACCTCGGCCGCGTAGGCGTGGTGCACGTCGCCGGACAGGACCAGCGCGGTCGCCGGCGCCCGGCCGTGCTCGCCGCGCGCGACGGCCGTGAGCGAGGCCGCGAGCCGTTCGAAGGAGTGCCCGAACGCCGCCCAGTGCTCCAGATCGGACGCCTGACGCACGGTCTCGGCCAACCGCCCACGCCACCGGCCGTGGTGCCGCGCGTTCAGCGTCTCGTTCCACCGCTCGAGGTTGTGGATGGCGTGCGGGAGGAGCCACGGCAGGGAGGTGCCGAGGATGAGGTGCTCCACGCCCTCGTCGACGGCGCGGTGCATCGCCGCCTCGACCCAGGCGAACTCGTCCTCGTCCAGCATCCGGCGGTGCTGCTCCTCGAGGACTCGACCGGCCCGGCTGTCGACCATGACCAGCCGCGCGTCGCCCCAGTGCCGCACGAAGCTCCACCGGATCGTGGCTGGTTCGGCGTCGGCCAGTTGGGCCATCTCGCGCAGCAGGGGCTCGGCGTCGCGGGCGTCGTCCTCGGCACTCATGCCCCGGATCGCCTGCCACGTCTTGTTCTCGGCCAGTTCCTGCGGGCTGAGGTTGCCCAGGTGCTGGTAGACCCAGTAGCTGACCAGCCCGGCGGTGATCCGCTCAGACCACCAGCCCTCGCGGGTCACCTTCTCCCGCCACGCCGCCGAGGTGTTCCAGTCGTCGATCATCTCGTGGTCGTCGAAGATCATCGAGGACGGGATCGTCGACAGCAGCCACCGCGCCTGCGGATCGCCCCAGGACTCCACGTACAGCCGGGTGTACTCCTCGAAGTCGCCCACCTCCTGCTCGGCGGCGCGCCCCGGGGGATCGCCGGCGCGCTGCCGCCGGCGCGCGAGCCAGGACTTCGTCTCCGCGGTGAGCTCGTCGGCGTAGACCTGGTCACCCAGGAACACCAGCGCGTCGGGCCACTGGTCCTCGGGCAGCGCCACGATGCGGGCGGTGTAGAGGTCCAGCGCGTCCGGCGGGATCCCCTCGGCCCTGCCCACCGTCCGCGCGCTGGCGTAACGGCAGGAGCCGAACGCGATGCGGAAGGGGCCGGGGCCGCCAGGCGTGCGGATCCGGCTGGGCGGGAACTCCGACCCGGCCGGGGGCCATACGTGCTCGCCGTCCAGGTGTACCTCGTAGGGGGTGCTGCTCCCGGGCTCGAGGTCCTCGACGACCACCAGCGCGTAGTGGTGCCCGCCCACGCAGAACGTGCGTGTCCGCCGGCCGAGCACCTCCACCTCGCAGGGACGGTCGGTCTCCACCCACACGGTGGCCGAGACCGGGTCGACGTGCCGCAGCAGCGGGCCGAGGAGAAGGGCGGGCGAGCGCTCGTCGGGCGAAGGCATGCCACCAGACTGGCCCACCCGCCGAACTGCCGCCTGCATCCGCGCGGTGGGCTGGAAGACTCGGGGCATGGAATTCGTGCTCATCGCGATCGTGATCCTCGTCGTCGCGCTGATCGCCGGGCTCGGCCTGCTCGTCGGCCGCGGACGGCGCACCACCCGCCTGGACGACGACGCGATCGCCGGCACGACCCTCACCCGGCCCCGCCCGCCCGCTCCCGCGCAGGAGGCGCCGCCGTCGGGTTCGACGGCGTCAGGGCTGGGCCTTCCGCCGGTTCCCGATGTCGAGCTGCCCCCCGCCGAGCCCGAGCCGGGGCTGGTCTTCGAGACTCCGCCGCCGTCGGCCGGACGCCTCGTCCGGCTCCGGTCGAGGCTCGCCCGCTCCCAGTCCTCCCTCGGCCGGGGCCTGCTCACGGTGCTGGCCCGGGAGAAGCTCACCGAGGACGACTGGGAGGAGATCGAGGAGACGCTCCTGGCCGCCGACGTGGGCCTGGCCGCGACCACGCAGATCGTGGACCGGCTGCGGACGCAGTCGATGGTGCTCGCCACCTCCTCGGGTGCCGACCTGCGGGAGCTGCTGGTGCGCGAGCTGGTCGCCGTCCTCGGGCCCGACCTGGACCGCACCCTGGGCACCGACCGGCACGACGGGCTGCCCGGCGTCGTCCTCGTCGTGGGTGTCAACGGCGCCGGCAAGACGACGACGGTCGGCAAGATCGCCCGCGTGCTCGTCGGTGACGGGAAGAGCGTCGTGCTGGGGGCCGCCGACACGTTCCGTGCCGCGGCCGCCGACCAGCTCGAGACCTGGGGCGAGCGGGTCGGTGTGCTGACCGTGCGGGGGCGCGAGGGCGGCGATCCCGCCTCGGTGGCCTTCGAGTCGGTCCGCACCGGCCTGGAGGGCGAGGTCGACGCGGTCCTCGTCGACACGGCCGGCCGGCTGCACACGAAGTCGGGGCTGATGGACGAGCTGGGCAAGATCAAGCGCGTGGTCGAGAAGCAGGCGCCGGTGACCGAGGTGCTGCTCGTGCTCGACGCCACGACCGGCCAGAACGGGATCGTGCAGGCCCGCGTGTTCACCCAGGCGGTCGACGTGAGCGGGGTGGTGCTCACCAAGCTCGACGGCACGGCCAAGGGCGGCATCGTGATCTCCGTGCAGCGGGAGCTCGGCATCCCGGTGAAGCTGATCGGACTGGGGGAGGGCCCCGACGACCTGGCGCCATTCGAGCCCCGGGCCTTCGCGGAGGCGCTCGTGGGCTCGCCGGACTAGGGCCTCTCGGGCGCCCAGCGCTCCTCGATGCGACCGAACCGCCAGACCGCCAGGGCGACCGCCCAGGCCGCCACGAACAGCCCGACGACGCCGAAGCCGACGTGCCCGAGGTCCAGCGAGGCGGCCCACGCCAGGGGACCCGAGTCGATGTCCAGCCGTTCCACCAGCAGCCCGGCGAGCACGAGGACGCCGATGACGAGGGCCACCGTCACCGACAGCAGCGTCACGGCCAGGTTGTAGAAGACCTTCCGGATGGGCTTGAGGAACGCCCAGCCGTAGGCGCGGGACATGAGGATGCCGTCCGCGGTGTCGAAGAGGCTCATCCCGGCGGCGAACAGCACCGGCAGGACGAGGATCGCGTACCACGGCAGGACGAAGGCGGCGGAGCCCGTGGCCAGCACGAGCAGGGCGACCTGGGTCGCGGTGTCGAACCCGAGCCCCATGAGCAGGCCCACCGGGTAGAGGTGCCAGGGCTTGCTGACCCGCCGCACGACCCGGTTCAGCAGCCGGGCCAGGAACCCGCGGTTGTGCAGGTGCCGCTCCAGTTCGGCCTCGTCGTAGTCGCCGGTGCGCATCCGCCGGAACACCCGGGCGATGCCGACGGCGGCGACGAGGTTCATCAGGCCGATGAGCACCAGGAACGTGCCGGCCACGACCGTCCCCACCAGCGCGAGGCTCTGCGCGACCGGTGAGTTCCCGTCCTGCACGACGCCGGCGACCGAGCGCACCCCCGCGACCAGCAGCAGGCTGGCGGCGAAGACGACCGAGGAGTGACCCAGCGAGAACCAGAAGCCGGTGCTGACCGAGGGCCTGCCCTCGCCGACGAGCTTGCGGGTGGTGTTGTCGATGGACGCGATGTGGTCGGCGTCGAAGGCGTGCCGCACCCCGAGCATGTACGCCGTCAGGCCGACGCCCACCCCCAGCACCCCGGTGCTGCCCAGCTGGTAGTCCCGCGGGGCGACGGCGAGGACCAGCACCCCCCAGCCGACCAGGTGCAGGAGCAGGACGAAGCCGGCCATCCCGCCGATGGACCGGCGTTCCCCCCGCGACCACCGTCCGGGTTCGCTGCCGGCGGGCACCGCCGGCTCCACCAGGGCGCGTGAGGTCACGCCAGAACCTTACTGCAAACGGTTTGCAACAAGC